>DASXAN010001216.1:0-6370 GCA_036406755.1 Gemmataceae bacterium | reverse complement strand
TGGACGATCTCATGCGCCGCCATCGCCACCGATTGCAAGCCGGACGAGCAGAAGCGGTTGACGGTCGCCCCGGGCACCGTGACGGGCAGCCCGGCCCGCAGGGCGGCGATGCGGGCGACGTTCATCCCCTGCGGTCCCCGCGGCTCGCCGCAGCCGAGGATGACGTCCTCGACGGCGGCCGGGGCCACGCCGGCGGCGCGCTCCAGCACGGCCCGCAGGCAATGCGCGGCCAGGTCGTCCGGCCGGGTCACGTTCAGCGACCCGCGGAACGACTTGGCCAGCGGGGACCGGGCGGTGGCGACGACGACCGCTTCTCGCATGACGACCTCCTCGGCGGCTGTAGAATCGCCCGTGCGATTCGCCCGCCGACACCGTTATATCCGCCCGACCCGGAGACGGACCATGACCGGCGCCGACTGTCTGCTCCGCACCGCCGCCGCCGCCGGCAACCGAGCCTGCTTCGCCAACCCCGGCACGAGCGAGCTGCCGCTGGTGGCGGCGCTCGGTCGGGTCTCGGAGGTGCGGCCGGTGCTGTGCCTGTTCGAGGGCGTCTGCACCGGGGCCGCGGACGGGTACGGCCGCATGGCCGGCGTGCCGGGGCTGTCCCTGCTGCACCTGGGGCCGGGGCTGGCTAACGGCGCCGCCAACTTGCACAACGCCCGCCGGGCCCACACGCCGCTCGTCAACGTCGTCGGCGACCACGCCACCTGGCACCGCTCGGCCGACCCGCCGCTGAACACGGACATCGCGTCGATCGCCCGGCCGGTGTCGGATTGGGTCCGCGAGGTCCGCACCGCGGCGGACTTGCCCCGCGACGCGGCCGACGCCGTCGCCGCGGCCATGTCCGGCCAAGTGGCGACCCTGATCGTACCGCAGGACGTGCAGAAGCAACAAGCGGCCGGGGAGGCCGTTCGGCTTCCGGCTCCGCCGCCGCGGCCGGTCGACCGGGAAATCGTCCGTCGGGCGGCGGGGGTGCTCCGCCGCGGGTCTCCAGCCGTCGTCCTGCTCGGCGGTACGGCACTCACGGAGCGAGGACTACACGCCGCCGTCCGCGTCGCGGCCGGGGCCGGGTGTCAACTCTTCTGCGAGCCGCGGCCGGCCCGAATGGAGCGCGGCGGCGCGCTGCCGGCGCCGCCGCGGCTGCCGTACTTCCCGGACCAAGTACTCGCCACGCTCAAGCCGTTCCGGTCGGTCGTCCTGGCCGGGGCGCGGGAGCCGGTCGCGTTCTTCGGCTACGACGGCTTCCCGAGTCGGCTGATCGACGCGGGCCAGGAGGCGATCACCGTGGCTGCGCCCGCCGATGATGTGCCTACAACCCTCGAGGCATTGGCCGACGAACTCGGGTCGCCGCCGCAGGCCGACGTACCGGCCGCCGCGCGGCGGCCCTCGCCGCCGACCGGGCCGCTCACGCCGGAGACCATCGCGGCCGCCCTGGCGGCGATCCAGCCTGAGGGGGCGATCGTCGTGGACGAGGGCATCACGGCGGGGGTGGCGTACTTCGCCGCGGCGGCCGGTGCGCTGCGGCACTCGTACCTGACGCTCGGCGGCGGGTCGATCGGCTTCGGGATGCCGTGCGCCACCGGGGCCGCCGTCGCCTGCCCGGAGCGCAAGGTGATCAACCTGCAAGCCGACGGCAGCGGCTTGTACACCGCACAGGCGCTCTGGACGCAGGCCCGGGAAGGGCTGGACGTGACGACGCTGGTGCTCGCCAACCGGCGGTATCGCATTTTGGAGATCGAGGCGGCCCGGTCCGGGGAGGACTTCGGCTCGCCGGCTCGCCGGTTGTTCGGCCTCGCCGAGCCGGCCCCCGACTGGGTGCAACTCGCGGCCGGCTTCGGCGTACCGGCGGCGCGGGTGACGACGGCCGACGAGTTAGTCCGCGAGCTGGGGCGGGCGCTGGCGGAGGACGGGCCGCATCTCATCGAAGCGGTGTTGTGAGCGTCACATGACTCGGTCCTCCGCCCACGGGTGGCGGCGGCCTGTGAGCACCTCCTTGTACTCCAGGTCGGTCGGGTCGTGGACGGTGAGAGGGTCGAAGGCGGCGTTGACGGCCCGCAACAACGGAACGATCTCGACGTCCGCGTAGCCGACGCCGCGCACCTCGAAGTAGTCGCCGTTGACGTCGAGGATTTGCAGCCGGTCCTTCCAGACGCGGGCCTTCCGCAGCGTCCGCAGGTCCCACCGGGTGCGCTTGAGAAACTCCAGGGCGGCGGCGAGGCCGCCGGCGGAGAAATCGTATGTGGCGAAGGGGGCGGACATCAGTAGCGACGGGCGGCGCGCAGGAGGCGCGCATACGGGGAGTTTGGGCTGTGGCCTGGGTGAAGGGGCCAGTTGTCGTAGGGCAGGACGAAGGGCCATTTCTGGGGCGGCAGGCCGAACGGCAGTGGGTTGTTCTCGATGTAGCGGATGGTGCGGCGGACTTCCTCGGGGTGGTCGAGGAAGACGTGCCAGACGCAGCCGCCCGACCATGTCGGGTGATCAAAGGGCCGGTGGCTGGTCTTGCATAGCCGCAAGCGGCTTTCGGTCTTGAGATGGTCGGCCATCTCCTCGGCTTTGTGCTTGTGCTTGCGAATCAGAATGTGGACATGGTCGGGCATGACCGCGCAGGCGTAGCAGGTGTACCGCTCGCGGCGGATTACCTCGCCGAACGCTTCGCCGACGATCTCCCGCCCGGTGGCGTCGAAAGTCAGGAGCGGGTATTTCAGGACCGTGGCGGCCTTTTGGTAGAATTCGCGGACGGCCCGGCCCGGGGGTTGGAGGCGCTTGCGGCCGTGGTGCAGTTCGCCGAGTTCGGCAATGACGTCGGTGGCAATTGACTGCGAGCCGCTGCCCCGCGGGTCATTGGGCAGCCACCAACCGTACGCGGTCCAAATCAGGTGGTAGGCTATGACCAGCGGTTGCTCCATGGCGCCCTCCCGAGCCGCTTGCGGCTATGCAGGGTTCGACTGCATAGCCGCAAGCGGCTACCGCAGCCCCGCCAGTTCCTGCAACAGCCGCCAGTTCTCCAGCCGGTCCTGCTTGGCCGCCAGCAGCGTCTCCGACGGGTTGCCGTCTCGGTCGAAGTGCTTGGCGAACCGGCCCTCGCTGCGGGCGAAGTCGACGAACGTCACCTCCTGGTTCGTCTTCGGGTTCGCGTACCAGTCGCCCTTGACGTTCGGGTTCCCTTGCAGGGACAGCCGCTTCTTCACCGTGTCCCCGGCCCGCGGATCATAAATCAGCAGCGGGAACGCCCGCGTGTCCACGGCCAGGCGGGCCTGCTCCCCGGCCATGTTGTCGGCCACGCCGTGCTCCGGCTGGCAGGTCGTGTAGCAGACGACGATCGCCGGCCCGTCGAACTCCAGCGCCCCGAGCACCGCCTTGTAGAAGTGGTTGATGTGGGCACAGGTCGTCTGGGCGACGAACGTCCGCGGGTGCATCATGGCGATCTGGGCGATCTCCTTGCGCCGCTCCTGCTTGCCGCCGAACACGTTGCCGTGGACGGTCATCTTCGTGTTCTGGCCGGTGTAGCTGGACGTGGACGCCTGCCCGCCGGTGTTCGAGTACACCTGCGTGTCGAGCACGAACACCTTCAGGTTCATGCCGCTGGCGAACAGCCGGGACAGGGCCTGGAAGCCGATGTCGTACATCGCCCCGTCGCCGCCGATCACCCACAGCGGTCGGTCCTGCCAGCCGAGCTGATCCCACCGCATCCGCACGCCGATGGCGTACGTCGGGGCGTCCTCGAACAGCGAGTTCGTCCACGGCACCAGGTACGGGTTGTACGGGTAGGTCGAGGTGTAGACGGTGTTGCACCCGGTCGCGGCCACCAACCCCCACCGGTCGCCGTACTTCAGGCCGGTCGCCGAGCACATCATCCGCAGGGCGGTCCCCTCCCCGCAGCCGGCGCAGGACCCGGCCCCGCCGGTGTAGATGTGCGTCTGTTCCTTGAGCATCATGTCGATCAGCAGGGTGTCGCTGATGTACTTGTCGTTGGACGGGCCGATGTTCTTGAAATACCGGTGGCTCTTGCGGGAGTTGGTCATCACCTCGTCGGTCTTGGCGATCATCTTCAGCGCGTCGTCGTCGCAGACGGTCACGCACTCGGCGCACCCCTTGCACTTCGAGGGGTCGATGATGATGTTGAACATTCCGCCCTCGCCGACCTTTTTCTTGCCGGCGTCGTAGTACTTCTTGGTCTTGGACCACTGGGCCTTGAACATCGCTCGGTCGGCCTCGGGGATCGTCAGGAGCTTCTGCTCCAGTTCCGTCTCGGAGAGCACCTTGCCGAGGATGGCCGTGTCCGGGCACTCGGTCACGCAGTCCATGCAGCCGGTGCAGTTGGACGGGATGTACTCGGGGATTTCCGGGGCGATGTACGAGAAGTCTCGCAGGGACGCCGTCCCCGCCGGGACGAGCGACCGGGCGACCGACAGGTCGGCCGGCAGGTTCTTCTCGCCGTACCCCTCCTCATACCCGCGGATGATCCGCTCGTTGAAGTCTTCCACGTCCAAGACGGGGAGGCTGATGAGCTTGTATGGCGAATCGACGAGGGTGCCGTAACAGTTGTTGTTGAACGGATCCTTGTCGCTGGCCGCGTTCATCGACGGCGGCTTTTCGGCGGTCGCGATCATGGAATGCTCCTGGGCCGCTTGTGGCTAAGCAAAACCTGCTTAGCCGCAAGCGGCTATGGCTATTGCGCGTAAATGACCTCTTGAGGGATTTCCTTCATCTCGCTGTACCCGCGGCGGACGCACGTCAGGTTGTCCTGAACGACCTGGTCGCCCCGCTTGCCGAAGTACTTCCGCAACGCCTTCTCGACGCCGGCGTACACGTGGGCGTCCGTCATCTCCGCCTCCTTGGCGTACGGCGTCAGCCGCAGGAACGCGCCCAGGAGCACGATCCCCTGCATCCGCATCTGCAGGTCCGGCTCGGACGCCACCTCGCGGGCAATCCGGACCATGTCGCAGTAGAACACGCGGACCTTGTTCTCCCGGATCGCGTGCCGGTTCTGGAGCGGGATGCGGGTCCACACGTCCAGCGGCTCCGTGTATGGCGACTGCATGAAGATCGCCCCGCCGGGCTGCAGGCCGCCGAGCGTCAGCGGACTGAGAATGGCCGTCGGATCGTTGATGCACAACAGGTCCACGTGCTCCAGCTCGCAGTGCATGTTGATGTGCGAGTCGGCGACCGTCAGGTAATAGGTCGTCGGCAGGCCCTTCTTTTCGGAGCCGTACTTCGGGTACGCCTGCACGTCCTTGCCGAAGACGTTGCCGGCAATCGTTGCGATCACCTTGTTGGTCGTCACGGACCCGAACCCGCCGACCGAGTGGCCCCGCATCGAGAACCCGTGCAGCGGCCGCAGGTCCGGGTCCTCCGCCCGCTTCAGCGCCAGCGGGTGGTCAATGCCGACGCAGAAGAAGTCCGGCCCCTCGTTGATCATGTTCTTGAACGTGGCGATGATGTCGCCCGGCCGCACGTCCCGGCTGCCGAGGCCGGCGGCGGCGTGGTGGATGCGGGGCACCCGGTCGATCCGCTCCTGCCCGTTCTGGCCGGTCATGGCGTCGCAGAAGGCGGCCTTGGTTTCCCGGGTCAGGTGGTTACCGGTGGTCGAGAGTGGGTCGTCCATCCGCTCGTAGACGGTGAACGCCGTGCAGTTCTTGAGCGCGTCCACGATCGCCCGGGCGGGGAACGGGCGGAACACGAAGACCGTCAAGCACCCGGCCGCCACGCCCTTCTCGCGGAGGTGGTCCACCGTCGCCTTGGCCGTCTCCATGTAGCAGCCCATGCCGACCAGGATGTACTCGGCGTCGTCGCACCGGTACGGTTCGACGTGGCCGTACGTGCGGCCCGTCTTGCGGCCGAACTCCTCGAACGCGTCCTCCAGGGCCGGCCCGACGCGGTCGTAGTACCACCGCTGGGCGATCTTGCCCTTCATGTACGAGTCCTGGTTCTGCACCACCCCGGACATCACCGGGTTGGCCGTGTCCATCAGGTTGACCAGCTTCTCCTTCGGGTCGCCGATGAACTCCTTCATGAACGCCGGCTCCGGCAGCCGGGCGGTCTCGACCGTGTGCGTGGTCAGGAACCCGTCCTGGACGTTGAAGAACGGGGTGGACGTGGCCTCCGCCGCCCGGCGGGCGATCAGGCAGAAATCGCCGGCCTCCTGGGCATTGCGGCCGAAGATCATGCCCCAGCCGCAGTCGGCAACCGACATCATGTCATCGTGGCCGGCGTGAACGTTAAGCCCCTGGCTGGTCAGGGCCCGGGCCCCGATGTTCATGACCAACGGCAGCCGTTTGCCGCTGATCGTGTACAGGACCTCCTTCATGAGCACGAGGCCCTGACCGGAGGTGAAGTTGGTCACCCGCCCGCCGGCCACCGCGAACCCCTC
>DASXAN010001215.1:0-1622 GCA_036406755.1 Gemmataceae bacterium | reverse complement strand
GACCCCGGGGCCGGCCGGGGCCGGGGTCACGATCTGGGCCCCGGGCGGGGGCAGCGGCGGGCAGGTGTTGCAGTTGTCCCGCTTCTTGGCGCAGCAGTGGCAGCCGGCGGCGGCGAGCACGGTCAAAACGGGCACGGCCGCAAGTCGGCGGAACCGAGTCGTCATCGCGACGTCCTCCACTTCGAGGGTCGATACCGCTCGATTGTAAAGGCACCGCCGGTGCCGGACCTAGACGACCGCGGGCGGTCCGGCCCCGGGCGGGGGGTCGGCCCCAACGGGGGTGCCGGTTGGGAGGTTTGGGCGGTCCGGCCCCCGGCCCTTGACAGGCCGCCTACGCCGGAACAAGATGGCCGGTCGCCGGCCCACCGTCATTCCAGACTCGTCCTCCCGGCCCGCGACTCGTCCCGCCTTCCTTGGGGGTACCGCCATGAGTCCCGCTCTGCGCCGCCGCGCGTTCACGCTGATCGAGCTGCTCGTCGTGATGGCCATCATCGCCATCCTCATCGGGCTGCTACTCCCGGCGGTGCAGAAGGTGCGGGAGGCGGCCAACCGCACCAGGTGCCAGAACAACGTCAAGCAGCTCGCCCTGGCGATGCACAATTACCACCAGGCCGTCGGCTCCTTCCCGTCCGGCGGCTGGGGCTACCACTGGATCGGCGACCCGGACCGGGGCAAGAAGGAGCAGCCGGGCGGGTGGATCTATTCGCTGCTGCCGTACGTCGAGCAGGAGAACCTGTACCGCCTGCCGTCCGACGGCCAGCCGGACACGATCACCGCCGCCCAGAAGGCGAACACGACGGTCATGTACGCCACCCCGCTGGCCGTCCTGCACTGCCCGACCCGGCGGGACGCCGCCGCCCGCCCGTTCGACCCGGCCCAGCTGGTCGGCGGGGTCGTCGCCTACAACGCCAACGGCAAGGGCCCGGTCGCCAAGACCGACTACGCGGCCAACGGCGGCGACCACCCGGTCAACTGGGGCGGCGGCCCGGACCCGGCTCACGCGTTCGCCGGCAAGAATTTCACGGACGTGTCCAAGGCCACCGGGATCGTGGCCCAGCGGAGCGCGGTCCGCCTGGCCGACATCAAGGACGGGGCCAGCAACACCTACCTGCTCGGCGAGAAGTGCATCGACCCGGCCCACTACGAGAACGGCCTGGCGTCCAACGACGACCAGGGGGCCTACAGCGGCGACGCCGAGGACACCTGCGCCTGGACGGCCACGGCCGAGGGCGTGAACCGGCCGCCCCTGCCGGACCAGTCGGGCTTGGCCTGGCCGACGCGGTTCGGCAGCGCCCACGTCGGCGGGTTCACGATGGCGTTCGCCGACGGGTCGGTGCGGGTCGTCGACTACGGCATCGCCACCGACCTGCACCGCTGGCTGGGCCACCGGGCCGACGGCAAGGCGCTGTCGCTGGACTTCTGAATGGGGGCGCGTCTCGGGGCCGTGTCGCGGGAGGGCGAGGCTCCTGCCGAGCCGGGAGTCTCGCGGCTCGGCAGAAGCCTCGCCCTCCCGGCCGCCTACCCTTGCCGGCGACGGGTGCGGCGATACCAGTGGGGACAGTGTTTCGGGCGAGCGGGGTTGCGTGAGCGCCCCAAGTCCTTCCACCAGTGGTTGACCGGTG
>DASXAN010001214.1:0-3897 GCA_036406755.1 Gemmataceae bacterium | reverse complement strand
GGGTGGCCGACGTGCAGCCCGGCCCCGCTCGGGTAGGGGAACATGTCCAGGATGTAATACTTCGATTTGTTCGCGGTATCCGGGGTGGCGAAGGTGCGGTGTTCCTGCCAGTATCGCTGCCAGCGGGGCTCGATCGCCTTGGGGTTGTAGTTCGGCATAAGAAGATGCCCCGCAACGGGTTTCGGCCGGCAAAATCGGGAGCGGATAGCCTATGGTGTATCAATCGTGGCGGCAACGATGCCGCTTGCGGCTGTGCGAGCGAGACGCCGCCCGCATAGCCGCAAGCGGCTACCGACAAGCGGTTAGAATACAATAGCGAGCGCAAGTTCCGCCGGGCGTGCGCGTCCGGGTGATGCACACCCCCGAAGGACTCACCGCGGTCGAGTCGGAGACGCGCCATGAGACACATCCTCCTCACAGTGGCATTGGCAACCGCCGCCCTGACGCTGGCCCCGCCGGCGGCGCACGCGCAGTTCGTCGGCGGGTTGCAGCGGCAGCGGCTGGCCGAGCGGCAGGTGATCGGCTGGTTCCAGGCGTACCTCGGCCGGCTGCCCAACGCCCAGGAGCTGGCCCTGATCACCAACCAGTACATGCTGACCGGCAACGCCCTGTTCGCCCAGTCGGTGATCCTGTCGAGCAACGAATTCTACCGGCGGGCCGGGGGCACGCCGGCCGCGTTCATCAACAGCCTGTTCCTGGTGACGATCGGCCGGCAGGCGACGCTCCAGGAGCTGGCGGTGCTGCAGAACCAGGTGCTGTTCAACGGCCGGCTGTGGTTCGTGCAGACGTTCCTGAGCCAGATCGCCGGCGGCTGGCAGTTCAACAACTGGAACACCGCGGTGGCGACCGTACCGGTCCCGGTGGTGGTGCCCATTCTCATTCGATGATCCCGGTTAGCCGCGACGCGGACCATTTAGCCCCCGGTCAATGACCGGGGGCTAAGTACGCGCTCCGCTCCGCAAAGCCTCCGCGTCGCGGCTAACCGGTTTTGTGCGCCCACCGCAGTTTCGCCGACCGCGACCGCGGGTTCGCCTGCCGCTCCGTCCACGTCGCCCGCACCGCCTCGTCACTCACCGCCGCGTACACGCCGGACCGCAGCCCGTCTCGGAACGCCTGCTTCACCAGCCGGTCCTCGCCGCTGTGGAAGCTGATGACCGCGGCCCGCCCGCCGGGGTTCAGCACCATCGGCAAGACCCGCAACAGCGCCGCCAGGTTCGCCAGCTCGCGGTTGACGAGGATGCGGAGCGCCTGGAACACCCGGGCGGCCGGCCGCAGCCGCTGCTGCCGCGGCGTCGGCACGCCCGGCCCCGGCTTCTTGATCCGCACCGGGGCGGCCGCCGCGATCAGGTCGGCCAGCTGCCGCGTCCGCTCCAGCCGGCCGGTCGGCCGCGCCGCCACGATCGCCTTGGCGATGGCGTCGGCCTGCGGCTCGTCGCCGTAGTCGCGGAAGGCTTGCGCCAGTTCGGCGGCCGGCAGCGTGGCGAGCAGGTCGGCGGCCGTCTTGCCGCGGGAGCGGTCCATCCGCATGTCCAGCGGGCCGTCGCGGACGAACGAGAACCCGCGATCGGCGTCGTCGATCTGCATGCTCGACACGCCGACGTCGGCCAGCACCGCGTCCGCGGCGGTCAGCCCCTCGGCGGCCAGCACCTGCGGCAGCCCGGCGAAGTTGGCGTGGTGGAGGGAGAACGGGAAGCCGACCGCTTCGAGTTGTTCGCGGGCGCGGGGGAGGTTGCCGGCGTCGAGGTCCAGGCCGATGAGCTTGCCGGTGGGGCCGACGCGGCGGAGCAGCTCGGCCGCGTGCCCGCCGAAGCCGACGGTGCCGTCGACGACGACCTGCCCGGGCTGCGGGTCGAGGGCGGCCAACACTTCGGCGAGCAGCACCGGCCGGTGCTCACCCTGCGGCGTGGAGCGCATCAGAAGAATTTAACCACAAAGGACACAAAGGACGCGAAGAAGAGGAACACCAAGAAGACAAAGAAAAGAAACATCTCTCTCTTCGACTTCTTCGGATTCCTGCCTTCTTAGTGCCCTTTGTGTCCTTTGTGGTTAAATTCTTATTCCAGCCGGACCTTGGCCCCGAAGTCCTTCTTCTCGTTCGACACGAAGTAGGTGGCGCAGCCGGCGTCGATCAGGTCCGGGGTGAAGCTCACCTTTTCCATGTTGTACTTGGCGATCGAGATCATCTGGTCGAGGATGTCCCGCGGGTGGCACATCCGCAGCGACCGGCCAACCGGCTTGTACCACTTCTCCAGCAGGTAGTCGATGCCGGCCTCCTCGAACTCGACCTTCCGCCCCTTGCACACCAGCCGCCAGATCTGCCGCCACTGGTACTCGGTCGGGTCCCGCACCTCGATCTTGTACTTGATCCGCCGCAGGAACGCCTCGTCCGCCAGCTGCGTCGGGTCCAGGTTCGTCGAGAAGATCAACAGCTCGTCGAACGGCACCTCGATCTTGGTCCCGGTCACGGTGGACAGGTAGTCGTACCGCTTCTCCAGCGGGACGATCCAGCGGTTCAAGAGGTCCATGGCCCGGACCTGCTGGCGGCCGAAGTCGTCGATCATGAAGATGCCGCCGTTGGCCTTCATCTGCAGCGGCGCCTCGTAGAACTTGCCGATCGGGTTGTACTTCAGGTCGAGCATCTGCATCGTCAGCTCGCCGCCGGTGACGATCGTCGGCCGGCGGACGCGGAGGTACCGCTCGTCCCCGTCCGCCTCCTTGAAGTACTTGCTCGCCAGCCCGTCGTCCGGCGGGGCCTCCACCTTCTGGTGGACGATCGGGTCGTACACCTTGATGATCGCCCCGTTCGCCTCGACCGCGTACGGGACGAAGATGTCGTCCCCCATCAGGCGGGTGATCCGCTCGGAGATCGCCGTCTTGCCGTTGCCGGGGTAGCCGAACAGGAAGATGGACGCGGCCGAGTTGATCGCCGGGCCGATCTCGTTGAACACCTCCGGGGTGATGATCAGGTCCTGGAACGCCTTCTGGATGGAGCGGCGGGTGACGACCAGGCTGCGAATCGTCTGGGCGGCGACGCTTTCGACGTAGTCGTCGAACGTGACCGGGCACGGGCCGGAGTAGCTGGTCTTGGCCAGGGCGTCCTGGAGGGCCAGGCTGCCCTTGGGCGGCTTGATCTCGTACTCGTAGTTGGCGTCCCCGCCGCCGCCCTTCTGGCCGACGATGTCGATCAGCCCTTGCTTGCGCATCAGCGGCAACAGCGGGCCGAGCACGCCGTAGTTGAGCTTCAGGTCGCCGGCCAGTTCGCTGCCGGTCAACCGGCCGCGGTTGTAGATGGTCCGCAGGACCATTTCGAACAGGAAGGCGTCGCTCAGCCCGGTCTCGGTCGAATCGCGGGGCGGCGGGGGCGGGTCGCCGAGCATCTTCAGGTCGTCCAGGTTGCCGCCGTCGCGGAGGACCTGGGTGGCGAGCTGGTCGTACTGCGTCTGGTGCAGGAGGAGGTGGTGCAGGGCCTCGTTGTCGTTGCGGTCCTGGGCGTCTTGCAGGCATTCGGCCAGGGCGGGGGCGACGACGTACTTGATGCCGTCGAGGTACAGGTGGTGCAGGTACTGGCCGGGGCGGACGTAGCAGTCGGGGGTGTGGTCGGTCCGGGACCGCATCTCCTGGTAGTGCTCGGGGGTCAACAGGAACCGCATCGGACCTCCCTGACGGTGTCGCAGCGTTGGGCGTACCCTCGGACGGGCCGGGGCGCAGAATGGTGGGGCTGTAATCTCATAGCTCGGAAACGGGCCGAACGCCAGCGGCCGGGCTACGATAGCCGTTCACCCCGGCCGGGGGCCGGGGGTCGTTCACGGGAGACGAAAAATGGGCTACAACCGGGCGGGCCACCGGGCGAGGTTGAAGGAGCGGCGGCGGCGGAAGGAGGAGCGGCGGCTGGCGTCC
>DASXAN010001213.1:0-8310 GCA_036406755.1 Gemmataceae bacterium | reverse complement strand
ACGGGCTAAGACCCCGATCTTCGGGCACCGCTGGCGGCGGCCGGGGATTCAGCCCGGAGGGCGCTGAGTTAAAGCCCCGGTCGAGTCTGCGAGGCCGGGGGGCGAAGGCTCACCCCAGCCCCTCTCCCGTCAATCCGGGAGAGGGGGGCAACTAACATCTCACCGCCCCCGATCCCGCCACAGCTCCGCCAGCACCGCCGCCGCGGCAGGGTCGTCGTGGTATAGCTCCACCAGCCCGTCCCAGATGCGGGCCGCCGCGTCGCGCTGGCCCGCGTCCCGCAGCTTCCGCGCCTCCGCCAGCGCCTCCCGGGCCGAGGCGAACTGGTCCCCGCCCGCCGGCTCGCCCAGCCGTGCCATGCCCCGGTTGGCCAGGTCCACCCACCGCCGCTCCGACGCCACGCCGGCGAACGACTTCACCACGCCCTGCCACACCCGCCGGGCCGCCCCCGCGTCCCCATTCTGGGCGTACTGCAACCCCTGCCGGTAGAACCGCTCCGCTTCCGACTGTGGCACCCCGGCGTCGGCCTGCCGCACGGCCTTGTCGAGCCGGTCCACGTCCTGCACCCGCCGCTGGAACGCGGCGACCTCTTCGCGGTGCGGGTGGTCCGGGTAGCGGCTGGTCAGCCGCTCCAGGTACTCGTCCCAGGCCCGCCGCCAGTCGGCGGGGTCGTCCGAGGCCATGAGCGGGGCGGCGGCGGCGTACAGCTCCTCGGCCGACGGCCGCTTGCGGGTCAGCCCCCAGGCGATCAACCCGACGCACGCCGCGAACATGACCACGAGCGTCAGCGGGTGGTTGAAGAACCGCCGCACCGGCCCGCCGCGGTTCAGGTTCTCCAGCTCCTCCCGGACGACCCGCGAGGCCATCGTCGCCGGCCCCTCGCCGGGCGGCAGGGCCGGGCCGTCGAGCTTGGCCGCCGGCAGGGTGGGCTGCGACTGCATCGTCAGCAATGCGCCGGGGGCGGTCGGTGGCTCGAAGTCGGCGGCCTGCTTGCGGTCGAGCTTGGCCCGGATGCGGTCGAGTTGCTTTTGCAGCACGAACCCGTCCGGCGGGCGGCGGGACGGGTCCTTCTCCAGCAGCTGCATCACCAGCGCGTCCACGTCGTGCGGCAGGTCGGGGAGGAGCATCCGTGGCCGGTCGGGGAGGGTGTAGCAGTGCTTGTGGATCAACTCGGCGACGTTCTCGCCGGGGAACGGCGGCCGGCCGGTGAGCAGCGTGTATAGGACGCCGCCCAGCGAGTAGAAGTCGCTCCGCTTGCTGGCCGGCTTGCCGACCGCCTGCTCCGGGGCGAGGTAGGCGGCCGTGCCGACGAAGCTGCCGGCGGCCGTCAGCGGCGGCCGGGCGAACAGCTTGGCCACGCCGAAGTCGGTCAGCTTGACGGTCGCGGAATCGTCGTCGCCGTCCGCCAGCATGATGTTGGCCGGCTTCAGGTCGCGGTGGATGACGCCGCGGTCGTGGGCGTGCTTCAGGGCCGGGACCACCTGCCGGGCCAGGTCGAGCACCTCCGGCCACGGCAGCCGGCCCCGCTCGCGGATGATCGCCTCGCAGTCCCGGCCGGCCACGTACTCCATCGCGTAGTAGGACAGGCCGTCGTCGGACCCGGCCTCGAGGAAGTGGACGATGTTCGGGTGGTCGAGCTGCCGCAGGGCCTCCACCTCCCGCTCGAACCGGGCGACGAAGACGGTGTCACGGGCCAGGTCCGTGTTGAGGATCTTCACGGCGACGACGGCGGCCGGGTCGTCGGCCCGGTGGGCGCGGAAGACGCTGCCCATCGCCCCGCGGCCGATCTCCGCGTCGATCACCCACGGCCCCAATCGCCGGCCGATCATGCGGCACCTCCCGCGGTCAGCATATCGCACCGCCGGCCCGCGTCCCATACGATGACGGCGATGACCGACCAACCCACCGCCCTGCTCCTGATCGCCCACGGCAGCCGCCAGCCGGAGGCGAACGACGACCTGCACCGCCTCGCCGCCGAGTTGCGGACGACGAACCGGTACGCGGCGGTGGCGGCGGCGTTCCTGGAGCTGGCCGAGCCGGACATCGACGCCGGCGGGGCGGCGTGCGTCGAACAGGGGGCGGAACGGGTGGTGCTGGTGCCGTACTTCCTGTCGGCCGGCGTCCACGTGCGGCGGGACCTGGCGGCGGCGCGGGATCGGCTGGCGGACCGGTTCCCGCACGTCGAGTTCCGCCTGGCCGAGCCGCTGGGGCCGCACCCGCTGCTGACGGAGATTCTGGCGGAGCGGGTCGCGGCGGCAATTCGCGGCCCCGAGCAAGTGTAGATTACCGCCCGCTGACCGCGACCCCGGCCTCCGCCAGCGTCTTCGTGTACGCCTCCAGCTGCGGGTCGGCGGTCCGCCGCATGTGCTCCAGCAGCAGCTTCCGCAGCCGGGCCAACTCCGCTGATTGTTCCGCCTCACGGACGAGATTCTTCCGCTCGTCCGGGTCGACCCGCAGGTCGAAGAACTGCTCCCGCTCGCCGACCACCAGCTGTTTCACCCGAGCGGCGATCCGCTCGTCCGTCTTGCCGGCCGCATTCATGGCGTTGAACGTCAGCCCGCTCATCGCCTCAACCCGGAACTTCGCCGTCCCGTCCGGCCAGGCCATCCACAGGTACGAGTGCGTCGCCGTGCGGACACACCGCTGCGCGAAGTTCTTGCCGCTGGAGACCGTGTTGACGTGCGTCACGACGAAATCCCGGTCCGGCTGCGACTCGCCGCGGATCAGCGGCACCCACGACCGGCCGTCGACCCCGGCCAGCGGCGGCAGGCCGAGCAGCTCCAGCACGGTCGGCAGGATGTCCACGGAGCTGACGAAGTGCGTGCGATCGACCAGCGGCTTGATTTTGCCCCCCGTCAATGACGGGGGGCTAATTAACACCGGCGACCAGGTGCCGTTGAAATACACCGTCGCCTTCGAGAAGGGGAACGACATGCCGTGGTCGGACAGGAAGACGATCAACGTGTCGTCGGCGTGCCCGGCGTGTTCCAGGGCGGCCAGCGTCTCGGCGAAGCAGTGGTCGAACCGGGCCACGCCGGTGTAGTACTGCGCCACCTCCTTGCGGACGTCGGGCACGTCTTCGAGGAGCGACGGCACCTTGATCTGGTCGGCCGTGTAGACCTTGTCCGGCTTGGCCCCGGCCCGTTCTCCTCGCGCGTTGCGCTGGTTGCTGCCGGGGAACGGCCGGTGCGGGTCGCCGGCGTTGGCGTTGATGAAAAATGGTTTGCCCTTCTCCTTGGCGGCGGCCAGACAGTGCGCCACGTGCTTGCCGAACCCGGCCGGGTCCTTCTGCGAGCCTTCGAGGGCCAGGTCCCACGGGAACTTCTCCCGCGGGGCCATGTGCGCCAGCTTGTGGATCGCGGCCGTGAAGTAGCCGTTGTCCCGCAGCACTTCGACGAGTGTGGGCACGTCGCGGCGGATCGGGTTGAACCCGAGGGCGCCGTTGCGGTGCGGCACCCGGCCGGTCATGAACGCCGACCGGGACGGCTGGCAGATCGGGGCGGAGACGTGGCACCGCTCGAACCGCACGGCCCCGGCGGCGAACTTGTCGAGGTTGGGCGTGGCGCCGAGCGGGTTGCCCATGTAGCCGGGCGAGTCCGCGTTCATGTCGTCGGCGGTGATGAGGAGGAGGTTCGTCCGCGGGGCGGCGGCCACGGTCGGGGTGAGGGCGAGAGTGAAGAGTGCCGAGACGATGGATGCCCGGCAGGCAAGGCGGGGAAACATGACAGGAATGCTCCGATGGAATTCGGGCGTCTTGCCCCCGGCCTCGAAGACTCGACCGGGGCTTTACCTCAGCGCCACACCGGGCTGAAGACCGGTCGTTCGTGCGCGCGGCTGGCGGCCAATGGGGTTTTCAGCCCGGAGGGCGCTGAGCTAGAGCCCCGGTCGAGTCTTCGAGGCCGGGGGCGAAGAGCTGCGGCGCTTCGCGTACCTACATCACTTGCGTACCGATTGCAGCAGTCGCTTCATCTCCCGCACCGTCTCCGCGTGCTTCGGGTCCGCCGCCAGGTTCGCCCACTCGTGGGGGTCGGCGTCGTGGTCGTACAACTCGCTGCCCCGCTTGCCGTCGTCCCACTCCGTGTACCGCCACCGCTCCGTCCGCACGCTCCGGCCCATCACCGACCGCGCCCCCCGCGGCACCACGTCCGTCGTCCCGACCGGCACGCCCCGCGTCACCTGCGTGTACGCCGGCTTGTCCCACACCGCGGTCGGGTCGTCCAGCAGTGGCCGTAGGCTCTTGCCCTCCAGGCCGGGTGGGGCCGGCAGGCCGCACAGGTCCGCCAGCGTCGGGTGCAAGTCCACCAGCTCGACCGTCCGCGGCGACGCCTTGCCGTTGCCCTTCCCCTTCGGCACGTAGATCACCAGCGGCACCCGGGCCGACTCCTCGAACAGCGACATCTTCTGCCACTGCCCGTGCTCACCCAGGAGCCAGCCGTGGTCGCTGCAAAACACGACGATGGTATTGTCCGCCAGCCCGAGCCGGTCCACGGCGTCGAGCAGCCGGCCGACCTGGGCGTCCATGAAGCTCTTGCAGGCGTGGTAGCCCTGGAGGAAGTTCTTCAGCTTGTCCTCGCTCAGACCGTAGTTGGCCGGCTTGACCGCCAGCGCGATCGGCGGCACGCCGCGGATGTGGTCCGGCTCCTTCGGCAGCGACTGCGCCTCGGCCGGGTGCATGGCGAAGTACTTCTTCGGGGCGACGCACGGAACGTGCGGCCGGTAGAAGCCGCAGGCGATGAAGAACGGCTTGTCCTTGTGTTGTTCGAGCAACCGGATCGTCGCGTCGGCGCCCTTGCCGTCGGTCTGCTCGGCGTCGGTCCCGTCGGCGGCGAAGAATGAGATCGAGGCCCCGAGGTTGCCGTTGGCGTTGGTGTACCGGACGACCATGTTCTCCTCGTCCTTGTCCCGGCCGCGGGGGTTCACCTTCTCCTGCCAGGACGGCGGGTCGTCCAGCCCGTCGGTGCCGATCTGCCCGGGGACGCCGTAGTGGTACAGCTTGCCGACCCGGGCGACGAAGTACCCGGCCTTCTGGAACGTCTGCGGCAGCGTCTGCACGTTGGGGATGTGCTTGCGGAACTGGACCTGGTTGCCGTAGACCCCGGTCGTGTCCGGCCGCAGCCCGGTGAGGAAGCTGGACCGGCTCGGGTTGCACAGCGGGAACTGGCAGTACGCCCGGTCGAACCGCACGCCCTTGGCGGCGAGCCGGTCCACGTTCGGCGTCTTCGCCGCGGCGTAGCCGTAGCAGCCGAGGGTGTTGTTCAGGTCGTCATCGACGATGAACAGGACGTTCATCGTCTTCGCCGCTTGCGGCTTAGCGGGCGGTTCAGCCGCAAAGCCGCAAGCGGCGAAGAACGCCGCGAGGACGGCGGCGGTGCGCATCGGTCTACTCCTCCCGCTTCAGCGACGGGGCGTTGGCTGGCACCTTGACCGTCGGCTCACCGTTCAGGTAGCCGAGCGAGGTGAGGAACCGGTCGGCCTCGCGGACGGTCAGCTGCGCGTACGGGGCGCGGTTGAAGAACCCGTGCCCCTGCCCCGCGGCCATCACCAGCTCCGCACGCGCGCCGAGTTTCTTCGCCTTCGCCAGATACTCCTTGCCGCCGGCCCCGAGGCGGTCCTCCGTGCCGAAGAAGATGATGGCCGGCGGCGCGTCCTTGGCCACGAACTTGTTCGGCCAGAACCTGTCGGCGACGTCCTGGCCGCTCGCGTCCTTGACCGGGCGGCCCGGCACGTCCAGCGCCGGGTTGAACAGGATCAGGGCGTTCGGCTTGCACGACACCGACGGCGTCTCGCCGGCCGCGTCGAACCCGGGCACCATCGCCGCGGCCGCGGCCAAATGTCCGCCGGCCGACCCGCCGGCGGCCACCAACCGGTCCGGGTCCACGCCCAGCTCGGCCGCGTGGCCGCGGACGTACCGCAGGGCACTCTTGGCGTCTTCGATGCAGGCGTCCGGCGTGGTGTGGTGCTGGTTGGCGACGCGGTAGTCGGCGGTGGCACAGACCAGCCCGCGGGAGGCGAAGTACTCGGCCTGCGACGTGAACTGGAGGTGCGACCCGTTCTGCCAGCCGCCGCCGAAGAAGAACACGATCGCCGGCCGCTTGTCGGACGCCTTCCAGTCGGCCGGGCGGTACAGGTGCAGCTTCAGCTCGCCCTGCGGCGTTTTCTTGTACACGACCTCGGCGGTCTGGACGGGGGCGTCCGTCATCTTGGGCGCCCGCCGGCGCTCCTGGGCGGGGGAGGATGTCACGACGACGGCCAGCGACACGACGGCGAGGAGAGGTGCGGTGCGCATGGATGTCCCTCGGTGCGGGGAAGGCGTCCGGCAGCCGAGTGTACACCCCGTGGCGCGGAAAGCAACTGGTCGGCGGTCAGGACGGGCCGGGCCGCCGCTTCGGCGCGGCCGGCGGCGGGCGATCACCGCCCGGATCGCGCCGCTGCGCGATCATGAACTTGTACAGCCGCTCGGCCGCGGGTCGCCAGTCGCCGGCCCGGGCCTGGCGGATCACGCCGTCCAGGTAGTCGGCCGCGGCCGGCGGCAGCGCCCCGGCGTCCCGCAGGCCGCGGAGGCGGTGCTCACACTCGCCGAGCCGCCGCTCGTCCCGTCCCGTGACGGCGGTAAACAGGGCGTCCACGGTGCGGAACACGTCCGGGTCGGCCCCCATCTGGGGCGGCGACCGCAGGCCGAGGACCGCCAGCACGACCCCGGCAACGGCCCCGACACCCAGGGCGGCCAGCGCGGCCCGGCGGGTTGCCCGGTCAGAACTCGCCACGGACCACCTCCCCGCCGTTGCGGGTGGACAGGGCGACCCACGCGGCCGGGTCGATGAACACACTGACGAACCGCACCGAGCCGTCCCCGAACAGGACGTGGCAGCCCGCCGGGGTGTGTTCGGACCACATCTCGTCGGTATGGCCGAACGGATTGTTCGGGGCGTGGATGATGACCTGCGGGTGGTCGTGCACGTCCGGTCCGCTGTGGACGCCGACCAGGCAGCCGCCGCTGTTGCAGTCGGACGGCCACGGCCGCAGGTCCAGCCGCGGGCAGGTGGCCGACCCCGGTACCACACCGACCCACGTCTTGTGACTGAGAATGGAGCTGTGTTCCCCGAGGAAGACGGTGTTCGACAGGCCGTCGGTCACGTCGGCAGTCCGCGTCCGCGAGTCCCGGTAGAACGGTCCATTGATCACGTCCACAAGTGGCCCGGTCGGCTCGGGAACGGCGAAGTCGTAGGCGTAGGCCGTCGCCCGACCCCACGGCTGGTTGACGCCGGCGTTGGTGACGTAGTGGGAGTGGCCGAAGATGATCGGTGGGCCGAGCGGCGTGCCGTGCCGGCCGTCGCCGGAATCGGCCTCGACGGCGAACCCGTCGCTGCCGCCGGTGGCCGACGGGCACAGGAAGAGCGACAGCTTGGCTTTCACGAACGGGGCGTTGTCCGGTGCCCAGCAAGGGAGGGTCAGATTCAGACTGGCGTACAGGCCGGCCTGCTCGACATACGGCAGCAGTAGCGCCCCCCACGCCCACCCGGTCGGGCCGTTCCAGTTGTCGTCCGGGTAGGTGATGCCGAAGGAGGTGCCGGACTGCGTGCCGGACGTGCGAACATAGGCCGGCGGGAACCGGCCGGTCGCACCCTCGTAGTTGTGTAGTGCGAGGCCGAGCTGCTTGAGGTTGTTCTGGCACTTCGTCCGGGCGGCAGCCTCGCGGACCTTCTGCACCGCCGGCAGGAGCAAGCCGACAAGTACGGCCATGATCGCGATGACGACCAACAACTCGATCAGCGTGAACGCGCCTTGCCATTTGGTTCGACGGGACATGTCATCTTCCATTGATTAGAGTAAACTAAATCTCGAATTAGCTTAAGCTAATAAATTGAAGAAGGCAAGCAAAATCGACGAGAGTTCGTGATGAGTCTTTACGAGTATGTGCTGCGGCCGCTCCTATTCCGCTGCGACTCGGAGTGGGCGCACGACCGGGCGATCGCCCTCGGGGCCGCGCTGGGCCGCAGCCGGCTGGCCTGCCGGCTGTCCGACGGGCTCAACCGGCCGGCTGACCCGCGGCTGGCGGTGACGGTCGCCGGCCTGCACTTCCGCAGCCCGGTCGGGCTGGCGGCCGGGTTCGACAAGAACGGCCGGGCGGTCGATTTCCTCGCCACCCTCGGGTTCGGCCACGTCGAGGTCGGGTCGGTTTCGGCCGAGCCGTCGGCGGGCAACCCGCGGCCGCGGCTGTTCCGCCTGCCGGCCGACGAGGCGGTGGTCGTCCACTATGGCGTGCCCAACGACGGGGCCGCGGCCGTCGCCGCCCGGCTGGCCCGGCGGCGGAC
>DASXAN010001212.1:0-3753 GCA_036406755.1 Gemmataceae bacterium | reverse complement strand
GCCTGCGGGAGTGCTACCAGGTCGGCAAGATCGTCGTCCACCCGACGGACCCGAACACCGTCTACGTCGGCACCCTGGGCCGGCTGTACGGCCCCAACCCGGAGCGGGGCGTGTTCAAGACGACCGACGGCGGCAACTCGTGGGAGAAGGTGCTGTTCGTGGACGACAAGACCGGGTGCATCGACCTGCGGATGAACCCGGCCGACCCGGACATGCTCATCGCCGCCATGTGGGAACACAAGCGGGACGAGTTCGACAGCTTCCTCGGCGACGCCAAGCCGCCGCCCGGGACGGACGGGTACGGCCCGTCCGTCAACCACGGCAAGGGCGGCGGCCTCTTCCGCACCACCGACGGCGGCAAGACGTGGCACAAGCTGGACAAGGGCCTGCCGACCGTCGCCACCGGCCGCATCGGCCTGGACTGGTACCGCAAGGACCCGAAGGTCGTCTTCGCCATCGTCGACACCGAGAAGGCCGGCAGTGGCAACCCGCCGCCGCCGACCCCGTTCCTGGGCGTGCGGGGCGAGGACCAAGAGGGCGGCGTCAAGGTGACGTTCGTCATGGAGAACAGCTCGGCCGCCAAGGGCGGCTTGCAGCCCGAGGACGTCATCACGGCGATGGACGGCAAGCCGGTCGAGTCGTTCGAGAAGATGACCGACGCCATCACCGAACACAGGAAAGTCGGCGACAAGGTGAAGTTCACCGTCCAGCGGGGCGGCTCGACCAAGGACATCACCGTCACGCTCGAAACCCGGCCGGCGGGCCAGTTCGGCGGCGGCCGCGGCGGCCGCGGCGGCGGGACGGGCGGCGGCGCGGCCCAGCCGCCGGCGGCGTACCTGGGCGTCCAGGGTGCGGACGAGGAGGGCGGCGTCAAGGTCGTACAGGCGGTCGAGAACGGCCCCGCGGCCAAGGCCGGCCTGAAGAAGGACGACGTCATCACCGAACTCGACGGCAAGGCGGTCGAGACGAACGCCAAGCTCCTCGACGCCCTGCGGGAGAAGAAGGTCGGCGACAAGGTGAAGTTCACCGTCAAGCGCGGCGACGAGACGAAGGACGTGACGGTGACGCTCGAAGCCCGGCCGCCGCAAACGGCCGGCGGCCGCGGGACCGGCGGCGGCGGTCGCGGGACCGGCCGCGGTGGTGCCGGTGCCGGCATCAGCCCCGACCAGCCGTGGCCGGGGTTCTTCGCCCGGGACTCCGAGGACGGCATCCGCGTCCGGGCCGTCACCGAGGGCGGCTCCGCGGCCAAGGCCGGCATCAAGCCCGACGACATGGTGCAGGAAGTGGACGGCAAGAAGGTCAACACCTTCCGCGGCCTGCTCGAAATCCTGCGGCAGAAGAAGGTCGGGGACAAGGTCAAGCTCACCGTCCAGCGCGGCCCGGACAAGAAGACGGTCGAGGTGGCGCTGGAGCAGTTCCGGCCGCCGGCCGGCGGGTTCGCCGGCGGCGGCCCCGGCCAGGCCGGCGCGTCGCCCGACCGCCCGTACTCCTCCGGCCTGGGCGGCCAGGTCGAGAACGCCCAGAACCGCCAGGGGCCGGAGGGCAACCAGACCGGCGGCGTCTACAAGAGCACCGACGGCGGCGAGACGTGGACGCGGATCAACAGCGTCAACCCGCGGCCGATGTATTTCAGCCAGGTGCGGGTAGACCCCAGCGACGACAAGCACCTGTACGTGCTCGGCGTCAGCTTCTACGCCTCCCACGACGGCGGCAAGACATTCCGGGTGGACCGCCAGGCCAACGGCGGCGTCCACTCCGACCAGCACTGCCTGTGGGTCAACCCCAAGGACGGCCGGCACATGCTCATTGGCACGGACGGCGGGTTCTACGTCACTTACGACCGGATGAAGGCGTGGGAGCACCTGACCCTGGCGGCGCTGGGGCAGTTCTACCACGTCGCCCTGGACAACCGCAAACCGTACCGCGTCTACGGCGGCCTGCAGGACAACGGCTCCTGGGGCGGCCCGAGCCGGACGCTGCGGCAGTCCGGGCCGATCAACGAGGACTGGTTCATGGTCGGCGGCGGCGACGGGTTCGTCTGCCGCGTGGACCCGGACGACCCGGACCTCGTCTACAGCGAGAGCCAGGACGGTAATGTTCGGCGCCGGAACCTGCGGACCGGTGAGGGCGGGGCGATCCGCCCGCGCGGCACCGGCGGCCGCCGCGGCGGCGGCGAAGCCTCGACCGAGGCCGGCAGCGCCCCGACCCCGGCCCCGTCCGGGTCGGCGACGCCCCAGCGGGCGCAGACCACGACCCAGCACCGGTTCAACTGGAACACGCCGTTCATCCTCTCCGCCCACAACCCCGGCATCGTCTACGTCGGGGCGGAGGTCGTGTTCCGCTCGCTCAAGCACGGCGACGACCTGAAGGCCATTTCCCCGGAGATCACCCGGACGAAGCGCGGCTCGGCCACCGCCCTGGCCGAGTCGCCGCGGAACCCGGACGTGCTCTGGGCCGGCACCGACGACGGCGCCCTGTGGGTGACGCGAGACGGCGGCCGGGAGTGGAAGCGGGTCGACGAGAAGGTCGGCCTGCCCGGGCCGCGGTGGGTGTCCACGATCGAGGCGTCCCGGTTCGCCGAGGGGCGGGCCTACGTCTGCTTCGACGCCCACCGGTCCGACGACGACAAGCCCTACGTCTACGTCACCGAGGATTACGGCCAGACGTGGAAGCCGCTGATGGCGAACCTGCCGCCGTTCGGCTCGACGCGGTGCCTGCGGGAGGACGTGCAGAACCAGAACCTGCTCTTCTGCGGGACGGAGTTCGCCGTGTTCGCGTCGATCAACCGCGGCGGATACTGGACGAAGATCAACAGCAACCTGCCGACGGTGGCGGTGCACGAGCTGGCCATCCACCCGACTTCGGGAGAGATGGTGGCGGCGACGCACGGGCGGAGCCTGTGGATCGTGGACGTGTCGGCCCTGCGGCAGATGACGCCGGCGGTGGTCAAGGCGCCGGCCCACCTGTACGCCCCGGCGGCGGTGACGCAGTGGCGGCGGGAGCCGGACGTCGGCAGCATGTACGGCAACGGGTCGAAGAAATTCTTCGGCCAGAACCCGCCCCGCGGGGCGGCCATCTACTATTCGCTGACGAAGAAGCCGGAGAAGATCGGCCTGAAGGTGGTGGACTACGCCGGCCAGACGGTCCGCGAGCTGGCGGTGAAGTCCGACCCGGGGCTGCACAAGGTGCAGTGGGACCTGCGGCGGCCGTCCACGCGGACGATCCGCGACCTGATCGGCGGCCAGGCCGACCCGGAGCAGGTGGTGCGCCGCGGCGGGTTGTTCACCACCGACGTGCCGCCGGGCCAGTACCGGCTGGTGCTGACGGTGGACGGCAAGGAGCAGACGCAGCCGCTGCGGATCGAGGCCGACCCGACCGGGGTGAGCAACGCCATCGCCGCCGACGGGGACGATGGCGACGACCCGGATCGGAACATGGACCGCGATCCGTGAAATGACGAATGACGAAGTACCCGATGACGAAGGAATGACGAAACCCGAATGACGAAACACCGCTTCGTCATTCAAGATTTGGGGTTCCGATTTCCTTCGTCATTGGGTATTTCGTCATTCGTCATTATTCCGCGCACGGACGCAGCCGCATGGACGACCCTGAACACCGCTGGCTCTGGCGCTCCCTCGCCGCCACCCTGATCCTCGCCGCCGCCGGCCTGCACGTCGCCTACCTCGTCCGCGACTGCCCCCTCGACCTCGCCGCCGACGAGGCCCACTACTGGGACTGGTCCCGCCGCCT
>DASXAN010001211.1:0-9754 GCA_036406755.1 Gemmataceae bacterium | reverse complement strand
GCCACGGCGACCTTGGCGACGCCGACGACCGACGTCATGGCCTTCCCGATGCGCAGGTAGGTGGCCTCGGAGTGATGCGGGCGGAGGGGCCGGTAGAAGTCGGAGACGATGGCATTGGCCGCGCTGTTGAGCGAGGACGAGAATGACGCCATGGCCGACGCCAGCACCGCGGCCACGACCAACCCGACGATGCCCACGTGCAGGTGGTTGACGATGAAATAGCCAAACATCGCGTCGGGCCGTGTGCCGGCCGGCGGCGCCATCATTCCCGTGGCGGTTAGGGCATACAGTCCGAGTCCGATGAGCAAGAACAGCAGGAACTGCACGGCCACCAGCACGCCGCTAAGCACCAGGGCGGTTCGGGCCGACCCGACCGATCGCGCGCACAGGTAGCGCTGGACCATGTTCTGGTCTGCGCCGTGGCTGGCCATCGTCACGAACGCGCCGCCGATCAGCCCGGTCCAGAACGTCTGGGGATTGCGAAGCGGCTCGTACCAATCGAGCCATTGGAATTTCCCCTGCGCCTCGTTGATGGCGACGAAGTCGCTCCAGCCGTGCGGCAGCATGTGCAGGATGAAGAAGCCGGCCACGATCGCCCCGGACACATAAATGACGAACTGCACAAAGTCGGTCCAGATGACCGCTTCCATTCCGCCGAGGTAGGTGTAAACGATCGTGACGCCGCCGAGCACGAGGATGGCGGTTGACATGTTCCAGCCCGTGAACTGCTGCAACAGCAGCCCTGTGAGCCAGAGCCGCAGCCCGTCGGCGACGGTGCGTGTGACGAGGAAGAGCGCCGAGGCGGTCCGCTGCACGCGCACGTCGAACCGCTCCTTAAGGAGCTGGTAAGCCGAAAACAACTCACCGCGAAGGTACTGCGGCAATAGCAGCCAGGCAATTAGCGCCCGGCCGACGATGTAGCCAAACGTCAGTTGCAGGAACGTGAGATTGCCGGAGTACCCTTTACCAGGGATGCTCAGGAACGTGACCGTGCTCGTCTCGGTGGCGACGATCGAAATGAGCACCAGCCACCACGCCACGTTGCGGTCGCCGATGAAGTATGTGCGAACGTCCCTCTGACGGCGGGCGAACCAAGCGCCGAAGATCGTGGTGCCGACGATGTAAACGCCGACGATGGTAAGGTCGATTGGGGAGAGTTGCGACATCGGCCGACACGGGCGCGGAAAGGTCACGGGGTGCAAGGCGGACAGCACGATTCTATGAATTCCGACCCGCGACGGGTACGACCGGCCGGACTGCGACTTCAGTACATCAGGAAGGCCCGCCGCCGCTCATTGAACTCCCCCTCCTCCGCCTCCCACGACGTGGCGATCTCACGCCAGTCATGTCCCGCCTCCAGCGCCCGCCGCTCCCGGTCGCTGCCGAACAGCAGGTCGATTGCGATCGGGTCACGGACGAACTCGTATTCCTCCGTCCGCCAGGCGAAGGAGTTGCCGGCGGCCTCGCGCAAAGCCGCCAGGACCGCCAACCCAGTCCGCACCGGTCCGAATGCCATGCGGTCCGTCACGTGCAGCTGCATCCCTCCGCAACGCTTTCCCGCGTGCTTCTGAAACGTCGGCTGGAACCATGCCGGCCGGAACACGACGCCCGGCAGGTTCGCGCCGTTGAGCCGCCGACAGACCGCCCGGGCGTCGATGCCCGGCGCCCCACACAGCTCGAACGGCCGAGTCGTTCCCCGGCCTTCGGACAGGTTCGTGCCTTCGATCAGGCACTGGCCGGGGTAGACGAATGCCGTGTCTGGGGTCGGCATGTTGGGCGACGGCAACACCCAGGGCAGGCCGGTCGCATCCCAGCCCATGTCCCGCCGCCAACCGTCGCACGCGACGACATCCAGCTCGACATCGATCCGCCGCTCCGCCCGGTAGAGCCGCGCCAGCTCGCCGACCGTCAGCCCGTGCCTGATGGCGATCGGGTGCGCGCCGACGAAGCTCTCGAATCCTGGTCGCAGCGTCGGGCCTTCGACGGCCCCGCCCCCAATCGGATTCGGGCGGTCGAGCACGACGACCCGCAATCCGGCCCCGGCCGCCGCCTCCAGGCAATACAACATGGTCGTCGGAAACGTATAGTACCGGCTGCCGACGTCCTGGAGGTCGATCACCAGCACGTCGAGGTCGGCCAACTGATCGGGCGCGGGCCGCAGGCTATCCACGGTGCTGCTGTAGAGACTAACCGCACGCACGCCGGAGAGCGGGTCCCGGTCGTCACCGACCCCGATCAAGTCCTGGGCCTCGCCGAGCAGGCCGTGCTCGGGGCCGAAAACGCTCGTGAGCTCGACCCCGTCCGCGGACGCGAACAGCTCGACGGCGTGCCGTAGCCGGGCGTCCACGGACGCCGGATGCACGACCAGCCCCACCCGCTGGCCGCGGAATCGGGCGCAGTTGTCGGCGGCGAGGCAGGCCAGACCCGTTCCGACGCGGGGTGCGGTCATCGGTGCGCCCTCCGGCAGTGTGCGGCATTCGTAGTCATACGTCCGCGGAACTCCTTGACACCCCCGCCGTCGAACCGGTAGGGTGCGATCACCGTACGGGGGGCGTCGCGTGCCGCGGCTGATGGTCATCAAGGGCATCGACGAGGGCCGGCAGTTCGACCTGGCCGGGCCGGTCCTCGGCGTCGGCCGGGACGCCGCCAACGCGGTCCACCTGCACGACGTCGAGGTGTCCCGCCGCCACGCCGAATTCCGCCTCACGCTCGACGGGTCCGGCTACCACGTCTGCGACCGCAACAGCGCCAACGGCGTGTACGTCAACGGCGAGCCGGTCAGGGAGGCCCTGCTCCGCTCCGGCGATCAGATCCAGATCGGCCGGACCGTCCTCGTGTATAACCTCGGCCGGGGCGAGGCGACGCCCGGCGAGCTGGCCGACCGCATCCGCATGATCGCCCGGCCCGACGCGGAACTGTCGTCGCAGATCGTCAGCACGATCGGCGACACCGAGGGTAGCCGCATCCTGTCCCGGCCGGACGAGGCCCGCTCCCCGTGGCTCCGCACGCGGCTGGCCAACCTCGCCATCCTGTACGAGGCCAGCCAGGCCGTCAGCCACATCCTCGACGTCGACCAGCTGCTCGACCGCATCCTCGAACTGACGTTCCGCTCGATCGAGGCCGACCGCGGGTGTGTCATGCTGCTCCACCCGGAAACCACGGCGCTGGAGCCGAAGGCGGTCCGGTGGCGGCGGCCGGGGGGCGGCGGGCCGGAAACCATGGCCGTCAGCCGGACCATCACCGACCACGTCCTGCGCGAGCGGCAGGGGGTGCTCGTCTCCGACGCCGCCCGCGACGAGCGGTTCGCGGCCGGGCAGAGCATCCTCCGGGTCGGCATCCGCGAAGCGATCTGCGTGCCGATGAAGGGCCGGCACGAGACGCTCGGGGTGCTCTACCTGGACACGGTCACCCGCCCGTCCCGCACCTCGGCCGAACCGCCGCAGCCGATGTTTACCGACGACCACCTCGCCCTGGCGATCGCGCTGGCCCACCAGGCGGCACTGGCGGTCGAGGGGACGCGGTACTACCAGGCGATGGTCCAGGCGGAGCGGCTGGCTGCCGTCGGCCATACGATCGCCGCCCTGTCGCACCACATCAAGAACATCCTCCAGGGGCTGCGGAGCGGGACCGACATCCTCCGCATGGGGATCGAGGGGCCCGACGCGGAACTACTCCGGCAGGGTTGGAAGATCGTCGAGAAGAACCAGGGCAAGATCTACCACCTCGTGCTGGACATGCTCTCCTACTCGAAGGACCGCGAGCCGGCCGTCGAGCCGACCACACTCAACGCACTCGTGACCGATGTCGTGGAGCTGATGCGGCCGCGGGCGGCCGAACTGCAAGTGGGGCTGACGACCGACCTCGCTCCCGTCCTGCCCCAGGTCCCGGCTGACTCGGAGGGCATCCACCGGGCGTTACTGAACATCGTCGGCAACGCCGTGGACGCCGTCGAGGGCCGGCCGGACGCCGCCGTGCGGGTGACGTGCGACGCAGAGCCGGACGGGGAGTGGGTGCAAATCGTCGTCGCCGACAACGGCATCGGTATCCCACCCGACAAGCTCGCCGACATTTTCAAGCCGTTCGTCTCGACCAAAGGGTCGCGGGGTACCGGATTGGGACTGGCGGTCAGCCGCAAGATCCTCCGCGAACACGGCGGGGACATAGTCGTGTCCAGCCGCCCGGGCGCGGGCAGCACGTTCACCCTGCGACTTCCGCTGAAGAGCCCGCAGGCCACGGAAGCCGCCCCGCCGCTTGAGCCCCCCGAGCCGGATTAACGGCCGGTCATTCACTTCGCGCCCGCACAACCACCCCGTCCGGCGTCATCGGACCGTCCGCCGTCGGACAACCGTTCGGCCCGACCGACAACCCGTTCCCTGACGGTGCCCGGACCGGGACAATGAAATCGGTTCTAGGAGTGCCGGCATGTCCGGGTCGTTGCCCCGTCGCGGTTGTCGTATCACAGTCCGCTCGGCCGTACTGGCCGTCGGCCTGCTGGCCGGTGCCGCCGTCGCCGAACCGGCCGACCCGCCATCGGGAGCCGACTGGCAGCTCGCCCTGCAAGCCCGCAACGCCCTCTGGGACGACCCGACGTTCACGACCCTGAATCTCGGCGTGAGCGTATCGCGCGGCGTGGCGACCCTGCGCGGGCCGGTGCCGTCCGCCGGCGTGGGGGAGCAGGCCGTAGAGCGACTGCGGAAGCTGCCCGGCATCCGCGAGGTCGTGAACGAGACATTCGTGCCGGCGGCCGACGAGCCGCTGGCCCGGTCGATGCCCCACCCGGTCACGACTCAGCGGCCGACCGTTTCGGTGGGCCCAGCCGTGCCAGCGCCGGAACCGGCCCCGCCGCCGCAAGCCGACGCCCCCGCCCTCGCGAAGGAGCCAGTCGCATCCCTGGGCCCACCCGTCGCCGTCCCGGTCAAGTTGATGTCGCTCCGGGACCAGATCGAGGCGATGCGGCTTTGGGACCGGCGGTTTCAGCACGTCCGCGTTGAGCTGCGGGACGGCGTCGTGACGCTGGCCGGGACGGTCGCCCGGTCCGCCGACGCCTGGGAGTTTGCCGCCGCCGTGCGCCAGCTGCCGGGCGTGACCGGCGTGATCCAGAAAACTACGACCGACCCGCGCTGAGTCAGGCACTTTCCCGCAATTCCCCGCCCTGCTTCATCTGTTCCCACTGGTCCGGCTTCAACAGCACCTCGCGGGCCTGGCTGCCGTTGTACTGGCCGACGATCCCGTCCTCGGCCATGAAGTCGATCAGTCGAGCCGCCCGGCCGTAGCCGATCCCGAGTGCCCGCTGCAACAGGGACGTGCTCCCCCGCCCTTCGCGGACCACCACTTCGATCGCCTGTTCGTACAGGTCATCGCGGGCGCGGAGCCGTTCCAGCGCACCGCCCTCACCGGGCCCGCCGGCCGCACCGAGCGTCACCAGCTCCGGCGCGAACTCCGGCTCGGCCTCGACGTGTTCCACGACGCGACGGATTTCCTCGTCGCTGGCAAAGGTCCCCTGGGCGCGGATGATCGAGCTCGTCCCCGGCTGGAGGAAAAGCATGTCGCCCTTGCCCAGCAATTTGTCGGCACCCATCTCGTCGAGCACCACCCGGCTGTCCGTCCGGCTGGTGACCTGGAAGCAGATGCGGGCCGGCAGGTTCGATTTGATCAGTCCCGTCACTACGTCCACGGTCGGCTTCTGCGTCGCCAGGATCAGGTGGATGCCGGCCGCCCGCGACTTCTGCGCCAGTCGGATGATGTGCCCCTCGACTTCCTTCTTAAGCAGCATCATCAAGTCGCCGAACTCGTCGATGACGATGACGATGTACGGCATCGGGTGGACCAGCCGGCGGGCCTCCTCCTCGTCGGCCGGCTGGACGCGGCGGCGGATCTCGGCCGGGGTCAGCTCGTTGTACCCGGCGATGCCGCGGACCCGCGCCCGGCTCAACAGGTCGTACCGCTCCTCCATCTTATCCACCGCCCAGGCCAGGATCGCCTCCGCCTTTTTCATGTCCTTGACGACTGGATGCATCAGGTGCGGAATGCGGCCGTATTCGGACAGCTCCAGCATCTTCGGGTCGATGAGAATAAGCTTGCACTCGTCGGGCGTGCGGGTCATGAGCAGGCTGAGGATGACGGCGTTCAGGCAGACCGATTTGCCGGTGCCCGTGCGGCCGGCGATGAGCAGGTGCGGCATCTCGGTCAGGTCGTACACGAGCGGCCGGCCCTCGGTGTCCTTGCCCAGGTAGAGTGGCAGCCGGGCCTTCGCCTTCGGCACCCCGGCCTGGAGCAGTTCCTTCATCCGCACATTGGCACGGTGCTCGTTCGGCACCTCGATGCCGACCGTGTTCTTGCCGGGGATCGGGGCGACGATGCGGACGCTCGGCACCCGCAGGTTCAGGGCCAGGTCGTCCGCCAGGGCGGTGACCTTGTTGACCCGCAGCCCCGTCTCCAGGGCGACCTCGTACTGCGTAATGACCGGGCCGGTGTTAATGCCGACGACCTTGACGTTCAGGCCGAAGTCGGTGAACGTCTGTTCGAGCAATGTGGCCCGCTCGCGCAGCCGCTGGTCCTGCTCGGCGTAGGGGAATGGGGCCGGGTCGTCGAGCAGCGACAGCGGCGGCAGCGTGTAATCATTCTCGACCGACGCGGCTGTGTTCGTCGGGTGGTGGATCGGCACCGGCTCCGGCTGAAGTGCGGCGGGCGGGTCGGGCGGCGGAAGGCGGACGGCCGGCGAGGGCGTTGGAACGGTGCGGATGACTGGCTGTGGCCGGCGTGCCGAAACTCGGTGGCCCGCTTTCCGCAGTCCGCGGCCGACGGCCCCGGCCGACCGGCCGAAAGCGCGGGCGACCGCGATGATGAGCCGGTCCAAGGCGAGGGCCAGTCCGACCGTCGCCGTCGCGGCGACGGCCAGACTTCGCGGGACTGGCGAGAGTTTCTCAGCCAGCCAGTGGGCCAGCCACGCCCCGAGTGTGCCGCCGCTACCGGTCAGCGGGCCGCCCAGAATCGCCGGCCCGAGCTGGTCGGCGATGACGGCCGCGCACGGCACCAGCAGCACCCAGCCGAGCAGCCGCCTGGCCCAGAGCCACCAGCTCTGCCGCAGGAAGAGCAACACGACTAAGACGAACCACGCGGCGAGCAACACGTACACCGACACCCCGAGCGCGTCTATCAGTTGCCGGGCGACCCAGGCCCCGCCGGGGCCGAGCAGGTTCACGGTCGCCGCCGCGTCCTCGGGCCACGCCCCGGACGGGTCCGGTGCGTCGGCGCTGAACACGCACAATGCCACGAGCAGCCCGACCGCGAGCAGGCCGAACGCGGCCAGGTCCAGGCGGGTGCTCGGCGGGGCAGGCGGGCGGACGGGTACCATGAGGCGCCTCCGGGGTGCGTTCCAGGCCGTATCCCCCGTGTCGGCCGTCACAGTCCTCCGGCTGAAGCCGAAACCATTCGGCACGGCGGCGTCGGCCAGCGTCCCGCCCGCACGGCCGCTACAACAGCCACGAAAGGACCACCAAGATGCTGCACGTCGCCCTGTGGGAGCCGGAGATTCCGCCGAACACGGGCAACGTCGCCCGGCTGTGCGCTGCCACCGGGGCGGTGCTGCACCTCGTCGGCCGGCTCGGCTTCCGCCTGGACGATCGCCACCTGCGCCGGGCCGGCCTCGACTACTGGCCGCACGTCACGGTTCGCCTGCACGCCACAGTTGACGAGTTTGAAGCCGCAGTCACCGGATCGCGGATCATCCCGCTGTCATCGAAAACGGAGCGGCCGTACACGTGCGAACGGTATCGGGATGGCGATTGCCTGCTGTTCGGTAGCGAATCGAAGGGGCTGCCGGCGTCGGTGCTGACCCGGCACGCGGGCCTCGCCGTCACTATCCCGATGCCGGCCGGGCGGGTGCGGAGCCTGAACTTGGCGACGGCCGTCGGCATCGTGCTCTACGAGGCGCTGCGGCAACTGCACGACTGGTAAGTCCGGCACACCCGGACGCCCGGCCGTGGCCGGATTGGGTCGCTCTGCCGGCGGCGGGCAGACGATAGAAGGGGCGGACTCATCCGGGTGGGGTGCTTCGGCAAACCTCCCGGCACCCGTGACGGCCCCCTGAATGGACACGTCCGTCGTGCCCTTATCCACCGTGGACGAACTCCGCGATTTCGTCCGGAGGACGCTGTGTGAGCGCGACCGGCTCGACCCGGAGCAGGCGCAGTTGCGGCAGGGGCTGGTGCGGCGCCGCGGCCGGCCGTGCGGGCTGTTCTTCCAGGTGCAGGGCCCGCGATTGCTGCGGACCTACGCCGTTTGGGCCGGGGATGAGAATCGTGTCCTGTTCTACGACTCGACCGGTGAGCGGTTCGCGGAGGCGACCTTGAGCGAGTCGCCGGATCCGGCGGACTTGGCGAGCAGGGTCGCGTGAGCGCCACTGCTTGCCACGACCGTCAAACGTCCAGCCAGTCCCCCGGCTTCATCACGATCGGCTCCGCCGTCCGCGACTTGCGGACGTCCGCCGCCCAGGCGTCCGGGTCTTGCTTGACGACGTCGAACGTGTTGTAGTGGATCGGCACGACCCGCCCGGGTGTCAGGAACGCCAAGGCCCGCAGCGCATCGGCCGGCCCCATCGTGAAGTTGTCGCCGATCGGCAGCAGCGCCAGGTCGATCCCCTCCTCGCCGATCAGCTTCATGTCGCCGAACAGGCCGGTGTCGGCCGCGTCGTAGACCTTCTTGCCGTCCTTGAAATACAGCAGGAACCCGCACGGGTTGCCGCCGTCGCTGCCGTCGGGCAGCTGCGACCCGTGGAACGCCAGCGTCAGCTTCACCCGGCCGAACGGGAACTGGAACCCGCCGCCGTGCTGCATGCCGTGCGTCTTCTTCACCCCCTGCTTGCCCAGCCACCCGGCGATTTCGTAGTTGCTGATGACCGTCGCCCCGGTCCGCTTCGCGATCGGGATGGCGTCACCGAGGTGGTCGCCGTGGCCGTGGGAGACGAGGATGAAGTCCGGCTTCAGGTCGTCGGCCGTCACCGGGGCAAACGGGTTGCCGGTCAGGAACGGGTCGATCAGCACCGTGCCGCCGTCGGTTTCGAACCAAAGGCAGGCGTGGCCCAGCCAGCGCATGCGCGTCGCCATCGCGGAATTCTCCCGGGTGTCAGTCTCACCAGACGGGCGCCTCGTTCGTGTCGTGGCCCAGAGCCCGGACGAGGTAGCTCATCTGGCCGATGTGGTTATTCAGGTGGGCGGCGCAGACCAGCACCAGGCCGAAGCGCGTGTAGATCGGTTGCTGCTCCTGGACCGGGCCGCACCAGCCGGAGTCGTCCAACGAGCGAACCGTATCGACCACCAGGGCGATGGCCTCCCGGAACCTCTGCAATGCCACGTCCGGCGGCGGCGGGCTGGGCTCAGTGAACTCCCGCGGCCGGTCGCGGACGTAGCCGGTACCGGCGATCACCGCGCCGATGTAGTGATTCAGGTTGCCGGTTAGGTGTAGAACCAGATGGCCGATACTGTTACCGAAGGTGAACGGCTTGACGTAGAGTTTATCTTGTGGCACTGAGCGGACAGCCCGCTCGACCCGACCGGCCAGGTGCTCGAAGTAGCGGGCGAATTCCTCCCCGACCTCGGCCGCCAGCGGCGACTTCGCGGCTGTCTCCGACATCGCTCACCTCCCCGGCCCCCGTTCGGGCGTTCCGCGCCGTCCGTATGTTCCACACGGGGTACGCTACCGCGCCTCGGCCGGCTCGCCCAGCCGTCAGACCTTCCTTGTTGGGTACGGCCGGCGG
>DASXAN010001210.1:0-10828 GCA_036406755.1 Gemmataceae bacterium | reverse complement strand
ATCGCCGCCGCCCGCCCGCCACGGAACCCCGCCATGCTCACCGTCCGCACCGCCGCCCTCCTCGCCGCTGGCCTCGTCGCAGGCCCCGCGTCCGCCGCCGAGCCGGCCGTCCTGCCCGTCTGGCCCGGCACCGCCCCCGGCGAGACCGGCGACGTCGGCCCGGAATCCGGCCCGCCCGGCCGCCTCGCCAACGTCAGCAAGCCGACCCTCACCGTCTACCGCGCCCCGGCCGACAAGGCGACCGGGGCGGCCGTCGTGGTCTTCCCCGGCGGCGGGTACAACATCCTCGCCTTCGACAAGGAGGGGACCGAGGTGGCCGAGTGGCTCAACACCCTCGGCGTCACCGGCATCGTGTTGAAGTACCGGGTGCCGGCGCGGAAGGGGCGGGAGCGGTACGAGCCGCCGCTGCAGGACGCCCAGCGGGCCGTCGGCCTGGTCCGGCGGCACGCCGCCGAGTGGGGCATCGACGCGAACCGCGTCGGCGTGCTCGGCTTCTCCGCCGGCGGCCACCTCGCCGCCGCCCTCAGCACCAACTTCGACAAGCGGACCTACGACCCGATCGACGACGCCGACAAGCTCAGCTGCCGGCCCGACTTCGCGGCGCTGATCTACCCCGGCGGCCTGCTCGTCCAGGGGCAGACGAAGTTGTCGCCGGAGCTGGCGGTGACGGCGAAGACGCCGCGGACGTTCATCGCCATGACCGAGGACGACAACGTCCGGGTCGAGAACGGCCTGTTCTACTTCCTGGCGCTGAAGCAGGCGAAGGTGCCGGCCGAGATGCACCTGTACCCGACCGGCGGCCACGGGTACGGCCTGCGGCCGTCGAAGAACCTCGTCTCGACCTGGCCGCAGCGGGCCGCCGACTGGCTGAGATCGATCGGGGCGCTGGAGGTGAAGCGTTGACGACCCGGCCGATGAGGTTTGTTCTGGTCTTGGCCGCTTGCGGCTTGGCGACTCACCCGCAAGTGGCCGCCGCCGACAAGCCGAACATCCTCTTCGTCCTCACCGACGACCAGCGGTGGGACACGATCCACGCCCTCGGCAACCCGGAGGTCCACACCCCGGTCGAGGACCGGCTTGTGGAGGACGGCTTCACCTTCACCAACGCCTACTGCCAGGGGTCGATGGTCGGCGCCGTCTGCCTGCCGAGCCGGACCATGCTCATCACCGGCCAGTCGCTCTGGCACTGCCCGCAGCAGATGCGGGCCAAGACCTGCCCGCCCGGCACGCCACTGCTGCCGAAGGTGATGGCCGGCGCCGGCTACGTCACCTGGCACTGCGGCAAGTCCGGAAACGCCAGCCCGTTCGGCAACGCCGCCTTTCAGACCAACATCATCATCGACCGCCGCGTCCCGACCACGTCGCAGGAGTGCGCCGACAAGGCGATCGCCTTCCTGAAATCGCACGACGCCGCCAGGCCGTTCTTCATGTACCTCGCCCCGCCGGTGCCGCACGACCCGCGGGTGGCCCCGGAGCGGTTCGTGAAGATGTACGACCCGGCGAAGATCACGCTGTCGAAGAACTTCATGCCGCGGCACCCGTTCGACAACGGCGAGCTGGCCGTCCGCGACGAACTCCTGGCCCCGATCCCGCGGACGCCGGCCGAGATGCGCCGCCACCTGGCCGACTACTACGCCGCTATCAGCAACTTCGACTTCGAACTCGGCCGCATCCTCGACACGCTCAAGGACCGCGGCCTGGCGGGGAACACGGTCGTCATTTATTCCAGCGACCAGGGGCTGGCGGTCGGCGGCCGGCACGGGCTGATGGGCAAGCAGAACCTGTACGAGCACGTCAAGCCTCCCCTGGTCGTCACCGGGCGACCCGCTGCGCGGGTACCCCGCATCCCGCACGGCCGGTCCGACGCCCTGGTGTACCTGTACGACCTGTTCCCGACCATTTGCGAGTTGGGCGGCGCGACCGTCCCGGCGGCGGTCGAGGGCAAGAGCCTGTTGCCGGTGATGAAAGGCCAGGTGCCGCGGGTCCGGGAGACGCTGTTCGGGGCGTACAAGGACTGCCAGCGGATGATCCGCGACGAGCGATGGAAGCTCATCAAGTACAACGCCAAAGGGGTCCGGAACGTACAGCTCTTTGACCTCCGTAACGACCCGGACGAGCTGAACAATCTGGCCGACGACCCGAAGCATGCCGGCGAACGCGCCCGGCTGGAGAAGTTGCTGGCCGAGGCCCGCAAGCAGTTCGGCGACCCAGTGGACTTCGACGGCCCGGGCACGCCGAACCCGCCTTAACGCCCCGGCCCGGTCCGGGTACAATCCGGCCGCATCTGTCCATGGGGCAAGGAGGCCGGCGGCATGGCACGCGCACTTCGCTTCGTCCTGGGTCTGCTTGTGGTGACGGTGATCGTCGGCCTGCCGGCCGGGTACGCCAACTACCGCAACGCCAACTTCCGCAACCTCGGCGTCGTCAAGCCGGGCGTCCTGTACCGCAGCGGGCAGCTGTCGCTGGCCGGGCTGGAGCGGGTCATCCACGACCACGGCATCCGCACGGTGGTGACGCTCCGGGACGCGCTGGTGGAGGGCGACCGGCCGCCGGACTGGCGGGAGGAGGCGTACTGCAAGACGCAGGACATCAAGTACGTCCGCCTCCGGCCGCGGAACTGGTCGGCGCCGGACGGCGGCCCGGTGCCGGCCGAGGTCGGGGTGAAGCAGTTTTTGGCGCTGATGGACGACCCGGCCAGCTACCCGGTGCTGGTGCACTGCTTCGCCGGCATCCACCGGACGGGGGCGTACGTGGCGATCTATCGGATGGAGTTCGACCGGTGGGACAACGCGACGGCCCTGGACGAGCTGCGGGCGTGCGGCTACCGGAACCTGGACGACGAGTGGGACGTGCTCGGCTACCTGGAGACGTACCGGTCGCGGTGGAAGGCGGGGGATTAACCCGGACGGCCTTCCGGCGGTACACTGGTAACGGACCGCGGAGGGACCATGTCATGTCCGAAGACCGCATCGCCGTGCTGGAAGAGCGTCTGGCCGCCGTGGAGCGGGCCGTAGCCGAGCTGCGGGCCGCCGCCCGCCCGCCGGCCGCCGCCCCGGGGCCGCGCAAGGACCCGTTGGAGGGGCATCCGCTCATCTGGAAGAAGCCGCCACCCGAGGAGCTGGCGAAATTGGAAGCGGAAGTGGACCGCGCGCTGGGCATCGAGGGGGTCGAACCAGTCGGCATCGAGGAACTCCACAAGATGTTCATCGCCGACGGAATTGATCCGAACGACAACGAGTTCAGCCGCGGCATCATTGAAGAGCGCGAGGAGCGCGGATGATCTTCGCCTACCTGGATGCCAGCGCCGCGGTCAAGCGGTACGCGCCCGAATCGGGGTCGGCAATCTTGCACCACCTGTTCGGCCGAGTCCCGCTGGCTCGACTGGTGATGCTATCCGTCGGAATGGCCGAAGTGGTTTCCATTCTGGTCCGGAAGCATAACGGCAAGCAAATCTCCACGGCCACATTCCAGCAATCGCTATCACGCTACCGAGCGGAGATCAACAGACAGTCCCCCGTCCGAGTGATCGACATCGACGGGGCTTTGGCCATTCGGGCGTACGGGTATATCGAGCAGTATTCGATCAATTCTACCGACGCCATCCTCCTCGTTTCCGCTCTGGACCTCGCCGCCCCGCTCCGGGCCGCCGGCGACGACCTGCTCCTCGTCGCCAGCGACCAGCGGCTCCTGAAAGCGGCCCGGGCCGAGGGGCTGTCCGTTTTCGACCCCGAAACTCAGTCCGCCGCCGACCTCGACACCCTCCTCGGCCCCTGACCCGCCAATTTCCCATCTCCCTGTTGCGGCCGCCGCCGACACCGCGATACCATCAGACTGTTGATATAGGGGGGGACTCTCCGTGACTCGCCGCGGGTGGTTCGCGCTGATCGCCGTGACGGTCGCCGTGCCGGCCGGGGCCGAGCCGCCGCCGTCCCGCGAGCAGGCCGAGCGGCTGTTCGCCACCAACGTCCTGCCGCTGCTCAAGGCCAAGTGCTTCGCCTGCCACGGGGACGACGCCAAGGACCTCCGCGGCGGGCTGGACCTGCGCACCCGCGAGGGGATGCTGGCCGGCGGCGACTCCGGCGACCCGGCCCTGGTCCCCGACGACCCCGGCAAGAGCTGGGTGGTCCGGGCCGCCGCCTGGGACGGGCTGAAGATGCCGCCCAAGGCCAACGACCGGTTGACGGCCGAGCAGGTCGCCGTGTTGCGGCGGTGGGTCGCCGCCGGGGCGCCGTGGCCGGACGCCGCGGCCGTCGCCAAACTCCGCGAGTCCCACTGGGAGGCGTCCTCGGCCGACGCCGTGCCGGTCAAGACAAGCGGCGGCCTGTCGGCCGAGTGGACCAACCGCCGCTACCACCCGGCCGATCTGTGGGCATATCGCCCGGTTCAGCGGCATCCCACTCCTGCAATCCGCAATCTGCAATCGCCAATCCGTAATCCCGTTGACGCCTTCCTCGCCGCGAAACTCGCGGAGAAGGGCTTGCAGCCCGCCGGCGACGCGGACCGCCGCACGCTCATCCGTCGGCTGACGTTTGACCTGACCGGCTTGCCGCCGACGCCGGCCGAGATCGCCGCCTTCCTGGCCGACGACCGGCCGGACGCCTACGAGCAGCTCGTCGAGCGCCTCTTGGCCTCGCCGGCCTACGCCGAGCAGCAGGCCCGCCACTGGCTCGACGTCGCCCGCTACGCCGACTCCAACGGCTTCTCCAACGACTACGAACGGCCGCACGCCTGGCGGTACCGCGACTACGTCGTCCGGTCGTTCGCCGCCGACAAGCCGTTCGACCGGTTCGTGCTGGAACAGCTCGCCGGGGACGAGTTGGAGCCGGACAACCCGGAGATGCTGATCGCCGTCGGCTTCCTGCGGTGCGGGCCGTGGGAGCACACCGGCATGAGCGTCGCCACGATCACCCGCCAGCAGTACCTGGACGACGTGACCAACGGCGTCGGCGAGACGTTCCTGGCCGCCCCGCTCACCTGCTGCCGCTGCCACGACCACAAGTTCGACCCGCTGCCGACCCGCGACTACTACCGCGTCCAGGCCGTCTTCGCCCCGGTCCAGTTCGCCGACCGGGACGTGCCGTTCCTGCCGGCGGAGAACACCGCCGGGCTGGAGGAGCAACGCCGGCGGTTCGACGCCCTCCAGAAGACGATCGCCGCCGATGTCACGTCCGCCCTGCCGCCGGACGCGCCGAAGGCCCAGCGGGACGAGGCCGAGCTGGCGATCCGCAAGCTCCGCCAGAAGCGGACGGAGCACTTCAAGCGGGAGCAGGAGTATCCCAAGCCGCTGGCGATGAGCGTCTACGACGGCCCGCCGATCGAACGGCGGGTGAACATCGCCTACCACCCGCTGCCGAAGAACCGGAGCGGCCCGACGCAGGACGTGTTCATCCTCACCGGCGGCTCGCTCGAAGCCCCGGCGGCGAAGGTCGGCCCCGGCGTGTTGAGTGCGGTTACCGGGCCGGCGGTCACGATCCCGGATGCCCGTGAGAGCCGCCGGCTGGCGTTCGCCCGCTGGGTCGCCAGCCCGGACAACCCACTGACGGCCCGCGTGTTCGTGAATCGAGTCTGGCAGCAGCACTTCGGCCGGGGGTTGGCCGGCAACCCGAACAACTTTGGGAAGATGGGGAAGAAGCCGACGCACCCGGAACTGCTCGACTGGCTGGCGACGTGGTTCGTCGAGCACGGCTGGTCGGTCAAGCAACTGCACCGCCTGCTGGTCACGTCGGCCGCATACCGCCGGGCCGGCGAGCCGTCCGACGCGGCCGCCGCCGAGAAGCTCGACCCGGAGAACGCGCTGCTGTCGTGGCACCCGCCGCGGCGGCTGGCGGCCGAGGAGCTGCGGGACGCGCTGTTGGCGGTGTCCGGTGAGCTGAACCGGATGCCCGGCGGGCTGCCGGCCCGGCCGGAGTTGAACCCCGAGGTGGCGCTGCAGCCGCGGCACGTCATGGGCTCGATCGCCCCGGCGTACCAGCCGGACCGCACCCCGGCCGAGCGGCACCGGCGGACGCTGTACGCGCTCCGCGTCCGCACGCTGCGCGACCCGGGGCTGGAGGTGTTCGACCGACCGAGCCCGGACCTGTCGTGCGAGCGGCGGGCGGAGTCCACGGTGACGCCGCAGGTGTTCAGCCTGTTCAACGGCCGGGCCAGCCACGACCGGGCGTTGGCCCTGGCCCGCCGGCTGGAGCGGGAGGCGGGAAGGTTGCCCCCGGTCAATGACCGGGGGCGAATTGCCGATCGCGCATTCCAGCTCGTGTTCGGCCGCCCGCCGACCGGTGCGGAGCGCGACAAGGCGCTGGCCCATATCGCCCGCATGACCGAGCACCACCGCGAGCACCCGCCGCAGCCGGAGACGATGCCGACGTCGGTCGTCCGCGAGCTGGTGGAGGAGCAGACGGGGACGAAGATCCACTGGCACGAGAGGCTGGACGTGTACGAGCACTTCGTCCCGGACGTGAAGCCGTGCGACGTTGGTCCCGAGACGCGGGCCCTGGCCGACCTGTGTTTGGTGCTGATGAACGCGAACGAGTTCGTCTATGTCTACTGACCGCCGCGAATTCCTGTTCGGCCTCGGCGCCACCCTCGGCACCGTCGCGCTCAACGCGATGTTGCAGGCGGAGGAGAAGCCGGCGGCCGGCCCGCTCGCCCCGAAGCCGCCGCACCTGCCCGCCAAGGCCAAGGCCTGCATCTTCCTGACGATGGCCGGCGGCCCCAGCCACATCGACACCTTCGACCCCAAGCCCAAACTCGCCGACCTGCACCTGAAGAAGTTCCAGCGGCAGGACAAGTTCGCCTCGGCCATGGCCTCCGGCCAGCGGTACTACGTCCAGAGTCCGTTCAAGTTCCGCAAGGTCGCCCGATCCGGCCTCGACCTGTGCGAACACTTCGAGCACCTCGCCGACGCCGCCGACGAGCTGTGCGTCTACAAGGGCTGCCAAGCCGAATCGGTGGACCACCCGACCGCGCTCTACCACCTGAACACCGGCAACCGCTTCGGCGGCGACCCGGCGATGGGGGCGTGGGTCACCTACGGCCTGGGCAGCGTCAACCAGGACCTGCCCGGCTACCTCGTGCTGCCGGAGGCGATGTTTCCCCAGGGCGGGGCGGCCAACTGGTCCAATGGCTTCCTGCCGGCCCACTTCCAGGGCACCCCGCTGCGGGCCGACGGCGCGCCGATCCTCGACCTGACCCCGCCGGCCGGCGTCACGCCCGCCCGCCAGCGGGCCGACCTCGACCTGCTCGCCGACCTGAACCGTACCCACCAGCAACTGCACCCCCGCCACCGCGAGCTGGCCGCCCGCATGGACAACTACGAGCTGGCCTTCCGCATGCAGGCGCAGGTGCCGGAGCTGCTCGACCTGAAGCGCGAGGACGCGAAGACGCTGGAGCTGTACGGCGTCGGCACGGAGCCGACCGACTCGTTCGGCCGGCGGTGCCTGCTGGCCCGGCGGCTGGTGGAGCGGGGCGTGCGGTTCGTGCAACTCTACGCCGAAGGCTGGGACTCGCACGACTATCTGGAGCGGTCGCACTCCCGGCGGATTCGCGCGATCGACAAGCCGGTGGCCGGTCTGCTCGCCGACCTGAGACGGCGCGGCCTGCTCGACTCCACGCTGGTGGTCTGGTGCGGCGAGTTCGGCCGCTCACCCGACAACGGCATCCGCATGGGCGGGGTGGCCTACGGCCGGGACCACAACGCCAGGGCGATGGTCGTCTGGCTGGCCGGCGGAGGGGTGAAGGCCGGGACGGTCGTCGGAGCCACCGACGAGCTGGGGGCGGCGGCCGTGGAGTGCGTCCACCCCTTGCGCGACCTGCACGTGACGCTGTTGCGGCTGCTGGGCCTGGACGACAACCGGCTGACGTACTTCCACGCCGGCCGGTTCAAGCAGCTGTCGCAGGTCGGCGGGCGGGTGATCCCGGAGCTGGTCGCCTGACTGGCGGTAGAATGGAGGCGGGAGGTGGGTCATGTCCGAAGACCGGTTGGCCGTGCTGGAACAACAGGTGGCAGCGCTGCAGCGGGAGGTGGCGGCACTGCGAGCCGCCCTGCGCACCGGCCGCAAGCCGTACGTGTCACTGAACCCGAACGACCCGCTGGAAGGACACCCGCTGCTGTCGAAGAAGATGTCGCCGGAGGAGGCGGCCGCATACGAGGCCCGGCGGTTGAAGGAGCTGGGGCTTGAGGACGTGCCGCTGATCCCGGTGGAACAGTTGCGCCAGATGATGATCGACAACGGCGTTGATCCGAACGCGAACGAGGCCAGCCGTGAACTGATCGCGATGCGCGAGGAAGAAGGATGATCTTTGCGTACTCGGACGCCAGCGCCTTGCTAAAGCGATACTACGTGGAGATTGGTTCGGCGGAGATGGACCATCTGTTCCGCCGCGTGTCACTCAACCGAATGTTCGTCCTGGCCGTCGGCTACACGGAGGTGGCCTCCGTCCTGAAGCGAAGACGAAACGCCAGTCGGCTCCCACTCCCGGTCTACCAGCTGGCCCTCCGCCGCCTACAGGCCGAGATCGGGCCGGCCTCTCCCGTGACCCTAGTCGCGGTGGACGGCGACTTGGCCGACGCGGCGATCGACTTGGTCGATCGCCATTCGATCAACTCGACCGACGCCGCCCTGCTCCGATCGGCTCTCGACCTCGCCGCCAGTCTCCGCACCGTCGGCGACGACGTCCTCGTGGTGGCGAGCGACGTCCGTTTGCTCCGCGCGGCGAAGGCCGAAGGCCTTGCGACGTACAACCCGGAGTCCGAACCCACGACGACACTCGATGCCCTTCTCGGCCCCTGATTGACGTGCTTCCACGCCGGCCGGTTCAAGCAGCTGTCGCAGGTCGGCGGGCGGGTGATCCCGCAGCTGGTCGCCTGACGGCGGCCCGGTCACTTCTCCTCGGCGTCGTACTTCGCCGCGACGGCGTCCAGGTCGGCCAGCAGCGGCCCCGGGCCGGAGTACCGGTCCTCCGGGTGCTTCGACAGCATCCGCAATACCACCGCCTGGAACGCGTCCGGCAGGCCCGGGCACGCCTCCTTCGGCCGCAGCGGGATCGCGTTGCGGATGAACTCCACCGTCTCCGCCGCCGACCCGCCCTCGCACGGCGGCCGGCCCGTCATCAGGGCGTACACCACCGCCCCCAGGCAGTACTGGTCCGACAGGTCGTCCACCGCCCGGTCCGGGTCGGTGTGCTCCGGCGACAGGTAGGCCAGCTCGGCCAATGTCTGCTTGCCGACCGCGTGCCGCAAGAGGGCGCTGCCGGCCAGGGCGTCCCACAGGCCGGCGTCCTTGAGCACCGGCGGCCCGTCCCCGGGCGGGTACAGGACGTTGGCCGGCGTCACCGCCCCGTGGACCAGCCGCCGCCGCTGGAGGAAGTCGAGGGTGCGGGCCGCGTGCCGGGCCAGCCGCAGGGCCGGCCGCCACTTGCCCCGCTTCGGCGACTTGCTGTCCTTGATCGCCACGCCCAGGCTCTCGCCGGGCACCAGCACCGACGCCACCCAGACGTACGGCAGCGTCCGGCCGACGCCGAGCAGGCCCACCAGCCCGGCGTGCTGGGCGGCCAGGAACTGCCGCATCACCCGGACGAACCGCTGCACTTCGGCGTCGTCGGCCGGGAAGTCGGTCGGCAGCACCTTCAGCGCCACGTCCTGATTGGTCTTGGTGTCCTTGGCCCGGAACACCGTCCCGACCGGGCCGGGGGCCAGGGCCGCGCCGATGACGTAGTGGCCCAGGACGTGGCCGGTCAGCTCTTTGAGCCGGTCGGTCGGCAGGTGCGGCAGGACGCCGGGGACGATCGGGGCCGCCGGCGGGGCGGCGACCACGTCCGGGGTCGGGGCCGCCGGGGCGGGCGCCGCCTCGGCGGCCGGGGGCGGCTCGTCCGACAGCTGTTCCAGCCGCAGGAACGAGTTGCCGACGCGGAGCACGTCGCCGGGCTTGATCTCCTGCGTGACGACCTTGGCCCCGTTGACCAGCGTGCCGGCTGCGGACGCCTGGGCGATGACGGTCACCCGGCCGTCCGTGGCGACGTCCACGTGGCAGTGGTCGCGGGCCACGTACAGGTCGTGCAGGCAGATGTCGGTCTTGCCGCCGTAGTTGCCGATGCGGATCAGGCCGGCGGCCGGCAGGGCGTACGCCTGACCGCGGTCGCCACCGTCCACGACTAGGAGGCGCATGGGCATGGCCGTCTCCGGGAGGTTGGGCGAGCGAGTCCGACTGGCCGACGAATGCGCGTCTGATCCGAAGTTTGAGCGGTCGCGGCCCGCCTGTCAAGGCCGCCACGACGGAAGTGACGTTGGCCGGCCGGCCGGCCGGCGGGTATCCTGCCGGATCACGGAGGCGAGCCGCATGGACCGCTGGCAGCACACGGCCTGGGTCGTCTGGGGTCTGGTCGTGGTTGGCGGCGTCGGCCGGGCGGCCCTGTACCACCTGCCGCGGCACTGCGGCTGCTACGACGTCTTCGCCGCCGGCGGCCGGCACTGGTTGGCCGGCGAGCCGGTCTACGACCTCGACCACCCCGACTCGCTGACCGTCTTCCGCTACAGCCCGCTGGTCGCCGCCGCCTGCGCCCCGCTGGCGCTGCTGTCGCCGCCGGCCGGTAGTGCGGCGTTGCGGCTGGTCAACTTCGCCGCCCTGATCGCCGGGCTGGCGTGGTGGGGGCGGAGGGTCCTGCCGTCGCCGACGGACCGGGCGAAGTGGTGGCTGCTGGTCGCCCTGGCCGGCGGCCCGGCCCTGCTCGACGTCCAGTTCAACCTGCTCACGGTTGGCCTGATGCTGGTCGGGGCGGCCGCGTTCTCGGCCGGGCGGCTGAACGTGTCGGCCGCGGCGTTGAGTTTGGCTGTCTG
>DASXAN010001209.1:0-2704 GCA_036406755.1 Gemmataceae bacterium | reverse complement strand
AGACGGACTACGCCGGGGAGACGGCCAACCAGGCGTCGTCGGGCAACGTCCGCACGACCGTCGGCGCGCTGCGCGGCGGCGAGCCGTTCCTCGGCCTGCGGTACGCCCTGGCCTGCTGGCTGGACGAGATCTTCATCCTCGACGCCCCGGCCTCGTGGGTGTCGCGGTGGGAGTCGTCCATGATGGAGGTCGCCCTGTACGGCGGCAGCAGCCAGCGGGCCTGGCGGTTCTGGGAGCAGGCCAAGAAGGCCGAGGCCCGGCCCGGGACGGACGCCCTGGAGGTGTTCCTCTGGTGCGTCATGCTCGGGTTCAAGGGGGAGCCGGCTGCGGCCGGGATCAACCCGCCGCAGTGGATCGAGGGCGTCCGCAAGCGGGTGCTGTCCGGGTACTCCCAGGAGTTCGCCCAGCCGCCGGAGAAGGACCCGCCGACGTTCGTCCCGGTCCTCCGCGGCCGGGAGCGGTTCGGCACCATGCTCCGGGTGGCCGCCGCCGTGGCGGCCGTCGCCCTGTTCGTCGGCACCTTCCTGCTGTTCAAGGGCCAGGCCCCGTGACCGGGCGGCCCGTCCTGTGTCGCCCACGGTGACCCCATGTACCAAGTGCTGACCGGCCTCGTGAACACCGTCCGGTCGTGGGTCGGGCTGGTCCTGCCCGTGTTCGCCAAGGCCGGCGACTTCCGCCACTGGCCGCGGTGGGCGTGGCAGGTGGTCCACGTCGCCATCCTCGCCGCCGTCCTGGTCGGTCTGTGGTACCTCAACCGCGTCTTCGACGTGCGGCGGTACCTGCTGACGCACCACCAATTCCTGCAAGAGTTCTACCTGCCGCTGGTCTTCCTGCTTCTGTACGCCCTGTCGTGGTTGGGGTACTGGGTGTGGCGGTTATTGGGCGAGGAGGAGGCGGCGGCCGAATTCCCCGACGTGGACGCCGCTTGGCGGGAGGCGGTGGCCAAGCTCGACGCCCAGGGGATCGGCCTGGCCGACGCCCCGCTGTACCTGGTCCTGGGCCGGCCGGCCGCCGGCGAGGACGCGCTGTTCCAGGCGGCCGAGCAGCAAGTCGCCGTCCGCGCCCCGGCGGCGGCCGACGTGCCGTTGCGGGTCTACGCCCACCGGGACGCCATCTTCGTCACCTGCGGCGGGGCGTCCGCCTGGGGCCGGTTCGCCGCCCTGCTCGCCGGCGAGGAGGAAGCCGGCGGGTCGGTCCTCAAGACCGCCGCGCCCGCCGCCGACAAGACGATCCAGTTCGGCAGCGAGGCGATGGGCATCCCGCAGGAGATGATCGACGAGCTGCGGGAGCTCTTGGCCAAGCAGCAGCAGCGAGACCTGACGCCGGAGGAGCGGTCGCGGTTGCAGGAATTGGCCGAGCTGACCAAGGGGCCGGCCCAGCCGAAGCGGCGGGCGGCGCTGAGCCCGGAGGCCCAGGCCCGCGGCACCGAGCGGCTGCGGTTCCTGTGCCGGCTCATCCGCCGCGACCGCCGGCCGTGGTGCCCGGTCAACGGCATGCTCGTCCTGGTCCCGTGGGCGGCGACGGAGAGCGACGACGCGGCCAAGGAGGCGGCGGCGATGTTGCAGCGGGACCTGGCCGCCGCCCGCGAGGCGCTACAACTGCGATACCCGACGTTCGCCCTGGTCTGCGACCTGGAGACGGCCCGCGGGTTCCCCGAGTTCCGCCGGTCGTTCACCCCGGAGACGCTCAAGAAGGGGCGGATCGGCCAGCGGTTGCCGCTCGTCCCCGACGTGGCCCCGGCCGAGGTGCCGGCGCTGTTGGAACGGGGGGTGCAGTGGATCGGGCAGACGGTGCTGCCGGCCGGGATCGTCAAGTTCCTGCGGACCGACGCCCCCCCCGGCGACCCGCGGAAGACGCCGTCGGCCGCCACCGGCCACAACCGCAACCTGTACATGCTGCTCCACGGGGTGTACGACCGGGGCCCGCGGTTGGCCCGGGTCTTGAGCCGCGGCCTGCCGGGCGGGTCGGGCCAGGACGCCGCCGACCCGCTGGACGCGCTGCCGTTGTTCGGCGGCTGCTACCTGGCCGGCACCGGCCGGACGCCGCAGGACCAGGCGTTCGTCCCGGCCGTGGTGCAGCGGCTGTTCGACGCGCAGAGCAGCGTGTCGTGGACGAGCGCGGCGCTCGCCGAGGACGCCCGCCACCGCCGGTGGACGGCCATCGGCTACGCCGGGACGGCGGTCGTGCTGGCGGTCGGCCTGTTCCTGGCCGTCTGGTCGGTCCGCGGGTAGAGAAGTCGCCGCTTGCGGTTATGCGGGCCGCCCGCATCGCCGCAAGCGGCGATCTCTAGCGCTTCAGCGTCAACACCACCTCAGTCGTCTTACCCACCTCCACCGTCGCCGCCTTGCGGGCGGTGGCGTAGTCGGTCGGCTTGTCGCTGCGGACGACGTAGTTGCCGGGCGCGACGTCCTTGAACGCGAACTCGCCCTTGGCGTTCGCCTCCGTCGTCTTCAGCACCGCCGACTGCTTCTCGTCCAGCAGCCACACCGTCCGGCCGGGTTGCCGCCGCGGCGGCGACCCCTGCTCCACCACCCCCTTGATGTCCCCGGTCGTCGGCTTCGGCTTGACCACCGGGTCCACCAGTTCGACGTCGGCCGCCTTGTCGATGTACAGCCCGACGCCGTTGATCACCCGCACGCCGACGACCGCCCGGCCCTTGGTGTCGGCCATCGGCAGCACGGCCGTGTAGGCCCCGCCGGCGGAC
>DASXAN010001208.1:0-2212 GCA_036406755.1 Gemmataceae bacterium | reverse complement strand
GAATCTCTCCCCCTTCCCGAAGCGGGAAGGGGGCCGGGGGGTTAGGTCTGTTTTCGTCACGGTACCACCGTGATGCCCGGCTTCGCCCGCTGCAGCGCGTCGATCCCGCGGACCGTCGCCGCCGTCCCGTTGACGTAGACGGTCGTCAGCTTCGGCAGCGACTTCAGCCCGTCCAGCCCCTTGTCCGTCAGCTTCGTCCCCTCCAGCCGCAGCTCTTCGAGCTCCGTCAGCGGCTCCAGCTTGGCCAGCCCGGCGTCGGTCACGGCCGTGTGCGCCAGCTCCAGCACCCGCAGGCTGGTCAGCCGCGCCACGGAGTCCAGGCCGGCGTCGGTCACGGGCGTGCCGTTGAGCTTCAGCGCCCGCATGCCGGCCAGGTGGGCGATCCGCGCCAGGCCGGCATCGCCGGCCTTCGTGCCGGACAGGTCGAGCTTCTCCAGGGCCGCCAGGCCGGCGAGCTTCGTCAGCCCGGCGTCGGTCGCGTCGGTGTTCTGGAGCCAGAGGGTGCGGAGCGTCGGGAACCGGGCGACGTGGGCCAGCGCCTCGTCGGCGTGTTCGATGCCGGTCAGGTCGATCGCGGTGACCGGGTGGTCGGCGGTCGGCTCGTCCGGCTCGACCCGGGCGTGCGCCGCCTTCAGGGCCGCCAGTGCCTCGGCCCGGAGCACGGTCGGGTCGCCCGGCACGGTCGGCGACCGGTTGCAGCCGACGATGGCCGCCACGAAGAATCCCCACACCGCTCGGCGGTGCATGGCCGTCCCCTTCCTGCTCGGATGTGTCGGAGGATGAGGGGCATTGTAAAGGAATGAGTCACCAAGCCGCAAGCGGCTAACGCGGGGATACAACAGCCGGGGGAGGTGACGATGATCGTACGACCATTCCGGGGAGGGTTGCTCGCCGTCCGGCAGACCGACCACATGGCGGTGTCCGGCCAGCTCGCCGCCGCCTGGGGCAATGACCAATTTGGGCGGCCGGTGCCGTTCGGGCCGCTGGTCGTGGCGGCGGCCGAGCACGACGCCGGCTGGGCCGACTGGGAGGCCGCCCCGCGGATCGACCCGGCGACGAAACGGCCGTGCCAGTTCACCGACATGCCGGTCGAGGAGCACTTGGCGTTCTACCAGCGGGGCGTCAACGAGGTGGCGGCCCGGGACGACCACGCCGGCCTGCTCGTCAACCTGCACTGCCAGGGGTTGTACAACCAGCGGTTCGGGTGGGCGCCGGAGATGACGATGCGGCGGCTGGCCGCGGAGCAGGAGGCGGCCGTGCGGCGGGCGGTCGCGGCGCTGCAGGCGCAGGAGCGGGAGCTGGGCCGCCGGGTGCGGCTCGACTTGCCGACGCTCTGGGCGCAATACGACCTGCTGCAAGCCTTGGACCTCTTGTCGCTATTCCTGTGCATGCCGCCGATGACGGAGCGGCAAGTGGGACCGGTGCCGGCCGACGACGGCCCGGTGCGGCTGGCGGTGCGGCCGGCCGGCGGCGAGGACGTGACCGTGGACCCGTGGCCGTTCCGCGAGGCGGCGGTGGCGGTCGGCGTGCCGGGGCGGCTGGTGCCGGACCGGGACTATGCCGGTGACGACGACCTGCGGCGGGCGCTGGCGGCCGCGGAATCGGTCACGCTGCGGTACGCGCTGCGGCCGGCGGGGTAGCGGCCGTGTTTGCAACGCCGCCCGGCGCGCCTAGGATAATGGTAGATTCTCCCCGATCCCCGGAGGCGCCCGATGCGCATCGACCACATCGCGTTCCGCGTGCACGACCGCCAGAAGACCGTGAAGTTCCTGTGCGAGGCCCTCGGCTACAAGGTGCAGCAGGAATTCCCGATCTACTTCAACGACGAGAAGACCGAGATGGCGATGTGCACGGCCCTGGAGCCGCCGGAGAAGCTCGACGCCCCGGTGCCGTGGACGACGGTGTTGCCGGGCCAACACCGGCAGGAGTACCACATCCCGCCGGAAATCTTCGTCAGCGAGGGGACGCCGGGCACCATCGTCCACGAGTGGGTCCGGCAGCACGGCCCGGGCATCCACCACATCGCCATCCAGGTGGACTCGGTGGAAAAGACGATGGCCGAATGGCAGCGGAAGGGGTGGGCGGAGTTCACGTCCGAGGCGCCGATGCGGTGCGAGGGGCTGACGCAGGTGTTCACCAAGCCGAGCCAGCTGACGGGGGTGATCTTCGAGTTCATCGAGCGGGGGGCGTTCGGGTTCTGCAAGGAGAACGT
>DASXAN010001207.1:0-5005 GCA_036406755.1 Gemmataceae bacterium | reverse complement strand
TCGTCCTGTGGATGTCCGGCGGCCCCAGCCAGACCGACACCTGGGACCCCAAGCCCGGCCACAAGAACGGCGGGCCGTTCCAGGCGATCGACACGGCCGTCCCGGGGTTGCGGATCAGCCAGCACCTGCCGAAGCTGGCCGCGCAGGCCAAACACCTCGGCGTGATCCGCGGCATGACCACCCGCGAGGGCGAGCACGGCCGGGCGACGCAACTGTTGCACACCGGCCAGCTGCCCGGCGGCCCGGTCGAATACCCGGCCCTCGGCTCGATGGTCGCCAAGCACCTCGGCGACCCGGACCACGACCTGCCCGGCTACGTCACCATCAACCCCAGCATGTTCGGCGGCGGGGCGGTCGGGGCCGGCTTCCTCGGCCCGCAGTTCGCCCCGATGGCCGTGTCCGGCATCAGCGACAACCCCAACGCCCGGGCCGACCTGACGATCGACGACCTCAAGCCGGCCGGGCCGGTCGCCGCTTCCGACCAGGACGCCCGCCGGCGGCTGCTCGCCGGCCTGCAGGGCGACTTCGAGAAGCGGCACGGCGGGGCCGCGGCCCAGGCCCACGCCGCCAGCTACCGCAAGGCCCAGCGGATGATCGACACCCAGGCCCGCGGGGCGTTCCGCCTGGACGAGGAGCCGGCCAAGCTCCGCGACGCCTACGGCCGCACCCGCTTCGGCCAGGGCTGCCTGCTCGCCCGCCGGCTGGTCGAGCGCGGCGTGTCGTTCGTCGAAGTCAGCCTGGAGGGCTGGGACACGCACGCCCAGAACTTCGAGCAGGTCAAGACGCTCAGCCAGACGCTCGACCCGGCGTTCGCCACGCTGCTAGCCGACTTGAAGGACCGCGGCCGGCTGGAGCACACGCTCGTCGTCTGGATGGGCGAGTTCGGCCGCACGCCGGCGATCAACCCCCAGGCTGGCCGCGACCACTTCCCCGCCGCCTGGTCCACGGTGCTGGCGGGTGCGGGCATCAAGGGCGGCCAGGTGGTCGGCGCTACGAGCAAGGACGGCCTGACCGTCGCCGACCGACCGGTGGGCGTGGCCGACTTCCTGGCGACCGTGTTCACCGCCGTCGGCGTGGACCCGAAGACCGAAAACAAGACCTGGGACGGCCGGCCGATCGCGCTGGTCAAGGGCGGCAGCCCGATCGAGGGCCTGGTCGAATGACCGCGGTCCGCCACACCCTGGTCGGGCTGACGGTCGTCGTCCTCGTGGCGGCGGTCGCCCGCCCGGCAGACCCGCCGCCGGACCCAGAATCGGTCCGCGACGTGTTCCTGCTGCTGGACCGCGGGCCGCTGCACCTGCGGCTGACGGTCACCATCGCCGGCCAGTCACCCCAGGCGGTGCGGCGCGACTACCTGGCCCGGCTGTTCAAGGCGCTCGACACCAACGGCGACGGCAAGTTGACCAAGGCGGAGTTCGAGAAGTCGCCGCTGAACACCGCCCGCCGCGGCCCGGGCGGCCGGCCGATGTCGGCCCGCGAAGCGGCGGAGGTCGTGCCCGCCACGAGACTGGCGGACGCCCTGGAGCGGGTCGCTGGCGAGACGCTCGCCTTGCGGCAGAACAACGCCGTCCGCGCGACCGACGACGCCGTGTTCGCCACCCTCGACGTCAACAAGCGCGGGGTGCTGGCCGAGGCCGAGATCGCCGACGCGCTGACGCTGCTATTGACCAGGGACCAGGACGACGACGACTGCATCACCATCGACGAGCTGACCCCGCCGGACGCGATGCAGATGGCCGTCAACGTCGTGGGAATGCCGGCGGTCGAGCGGCCGCTGGCGACCGCCAGCACGATGCTGGTGGACGGGTCCGGGCCGCTGTTCGGGCCGCGGCTGGTGCGGCGGTACGACCGCGACGGCGACGGCAAGCTGTCCCCGGCCGAGATCGGGCTGTCGCCGGAGCGGTTCCGCGCCCTGGACAGGGACGGCGACGGCAAGCTCAGCCCGGAGGAGCTGGCCGCCTTCAAGAACCAGTCGCCGGACGTGGACGCCGTGCTGGAGCTGGAGCCGCCGGCCGGGCAGTCAGCCCGGGTCCAGGTGCACGCCGGCACTGGCCAGGCGGCCCGGCCGGACATCGCCACCTTCCGCTTCGGCGACACGGACGTGGCCCTGGCCGTGCGGTCGTTCGACCCGATCGCCGCGGCCGTCGCCGACGCCCGGCAGCAGTTCAACCGGCTCGACGCCGACCAGAACGGCTACCTGGACCGGGACGAGCTGAAGGAAAACGTCCGCTTCCAGCGCGGCCTGTTCGAGGCGATCGACACCGACGGCGACGACAAGATCTTCTGGCCGGAGATGGAGCGGTACGTCCGCGGCCGGGCCGAGGTGGCCGCCACCCGCTGCGAGGTCGTCGTGCACGACCTCGGCCACGGCTTCTTCGAGGCACTGGACCGCAACCACGACGGCCGGCTCGGCCTGCGGGAGTTGCGGGCCGCGGCCGACACGCTGCGGTCGCTCCGCAAGCCGGGTCAGGCGGTGCTGCGGGCGACCGACCCGCCGCGGCGGCTGCACCTGGAAGTCGGCCGCGGGTCGTTTCAGCTGTTCGGCACCGGCGGGACGGGCGAGTCCACCGTGCCGCGGATCGCCGCCGCCGCCCCGCGGCCGGTCGGGCCGGTGTGGTTCCAGCGGATGGACCGCAACCTCGACGGCGACCTGACGTGGAAGGAGTTCCTCGGCCCGCGGCACGTGTTCGAGGAACTCGACGCCGACCACGACGGCCTGATCGACCCGTTCGAGGCCGAAAAGGCCACGGCCCTCTTCGGCCCCAAGGGCGTCGGGCCGGCGAAGCGCCTGGGTGGGGTCTTCGCCCCGCTCGACCACTGAACTTCACCCCGGGAAGGGACCATCATGGCGACCGCCGAATTGCGCACCGAAGCCCCGGTCGGGTCGAACGGCCAGTCCGGGCACGACGACGCCGCCGCCGTCCGCAAGCTGGCCGAGGCCCGCGAGCGGATCAAGCACGAGGTCGGCCGGGTGATCGTCGGCCAGGCCGACGTCATCGACCTGATGCTGGCGGGCCTGCTCTGCCGCGGGCACGTGCTGCTGCACGGCGTCCCCGGGCTGGGCAAGACACTGATGGCCCGGACCCTGGCCGACACCCTGGCGATGGAGTTCCGCCGGGTCCAGTTCACCCCCGACCTGATGCCCTCGGACATCACCGGCACCGACATCCTCAAGGAAGACCCGACGTCCGGCAAACACGCGCTGGAGTTCCTGCCCGGGCCGGTGTTCACCAACTTCCTGCTCGCCGACGAGGTCAACCGCACCCCGCCGAAGACCCAGGCGGCGCTGTTGCAGGCGATGCAGGAGACGGAGGTAACGGTCGGCCGGCAGACGTACCCGCTGCCGCGGCCGTTCTTCGTCGTCGCCACCCAGAACCCGATCGAGATGGAGGGCACCTACCCGCTGCCGGAGGCCCAGGTGGACCGGTTCATGTTCAGCCTGCGGGTGGCGTACCCGTCCATCGAGGAGGAGGTCCGCATCGTCAAGGGGACGACCGGCACGGCCGTCGCCAAGGCCGCGGCCGCGCTGGGGACGGAGGAGGTCGTGCGGCTCCAGGAACTCGTCCGCGGGGTGCCGATCGCCGACAGCGTGGTCAACTACGCGGCCCGGCTGGTCAACGCCACCCGGCCCGGGTGCGGCGGCCCGGCCGACCTGCACAAGTACATCGCCTACGGGGCCAGCCCCCGCGCCTCGCAGTGCTTGGTCCTGGGGGCCAAGGCCCGGGCGATGCTCGCCGGCCAGTTCCACGTCGATTTCGCCGACCTCAAGGCGCTGGCGGCGCCCGTGCTGCGGCATCGACTGGTGCTCAACTTCCACGCCCGTGCCGACAAGGTGGACGCCGACATGCTGGTCGAGCGGCTTCTCGCCAGTGTCCCGCAGGAGGCGTGAGCGATGCGATACCTGGGCATCTTGACATCGTTCCCCCTCTGCGTGGTTCTGGCCGCCGCCGGGAACGACCGCGCCCGCGAGGAAGCTGCGGAGACGGAAAAACTCTGCGCCGACGAGCTATCGCGGTGGAAGCTGACCGCTGGCGAGACCGCGCTCGATAACCCGAAGGAGTCTGTCTTACGGTGGACCAACCCGTTCGCCGGACGAGTGTACGGCAACACCTACGTCTGGTTACAGAACGGCCGACCGGTCGCGGTCGGGTGCCTGTTCTGGAACGTCGTCCCGTGGAACACGTTCAACGGCGAGCTGGCCGCGCTCGCCGGGACCAAGCTCGTCGCCAAGCGGAACGACAAGGTGATGTGGCGGCCGAGGGACGAGTGGAAGTGGCGCCCCGTACCCGGCGCGCCCGCTCCGGCCGCGACGGCGGCGCAGCGCCTGGTGCAGATGCGGGCACTGGCCGCGAAGTTCACCGTCGAGGTGCTCGACACCCGCAACAACCCGAAGGGCGACGAGCAGACGCCGCGGCTCTTACCCAGGCCGCTCTACCGCTACGACGCGGAGCAGACGAAGAAACTCGACGGCGGCCTGTTCGCCTTCGTCCTGGGGACCGACCCGGAGTTGATGGTGCTCGTCGAGTGCGATACGGCGGCGGAGAAGCCCGAGTGGCGGTTCGGGGTCACCCGCATGAACCGCGACACCGTCCGCCTCAAGCACAAAGGCGCAACGGTGTGGGAGGTGGCGTCGTTCCGGGAGCACAAGCCCGAAGACCCGTATATCTTCTTCGGCCTCGGGCTGCCGCGGAAGGAGCCGAAGCCATGATCGACTCACGCGAGTTGGCCGATCCCGAGTTCTTCTCCCGCCTGGAGAGCGTGGAGCTGCGCGCCCGCTCCGTGGTTGAAGGCTTCCTGCATGGCCTGCACCGCAGCCCGTATATCGGCTTCAGCGTCGAGTTCGCCTCGCACCATGAGTACGTGCCGGGGGACGACCCGCGGCACATCAACTGGAAGCTTTACGCCCGGCAGCATCGGCTCTACGTCAAGGAGTTCGATGGCGACACGAACCTGAACCTGTACATCCTGCTCGACGTCAGCGGCTCGATGGCTTGCTCAAGCCTGG
>DASXAN010001206.1:0-2907 GCA_036406755.1 Gemmataceae bacterium | reverse complement strand
CTGGCCAAAAATCCGAAGCCCGGGACTGCTTGCCCACCAGCCGTAGGTGGTCAGCAGGGCGAACACAGCCAGGGCGCCCAGCGGTTCGCGCAGGAACGGCCATCAGTCGCGGAGTTGTCGGACCATACGTCCGACTTTCGCAGACCGCGGCCCCGGCGGCAAGGGGCGTGGCCAGGCTAGGATCAATCAACCGAGCCGCGGCGGGTGCCAGCCGGCGGACACCCACTCCCGGCGGACCATCACCGCGATGACGTTGTTCAGTTGCAGCGCCACGACCGTGGCCCGGCCGCACGCGGTCCGGCCGAGGACTCGCGTCCCGTCGTCGCTCCAGGCAAAGTGGTTGACCCACCGCTGACGGCGCGGGTTGAAGAGTCGGACGCGCCGGCCGGTCGCGGGGTCTCGACCGCTCGATTGCGCGCCCTTGTAGCCGTTGCACATCCGGCAGCTGAGCCAGAGGTTGTCCTCGTCGTCCGAGCCGCCGCGGGCGGTCGGGACGATGTGCTCGACTTCCAGCCAGCCGAGGACGAGGTGCTGCGGACTGAGGCAGTAACCGCACCGCTCACCCGCTCGCGCCCGGACGCGCCGCCGAACGTCGGCCGGGATGCGGCCGTCACTCACGGCTCCGGCGGCTCCCGCAGCCCGCGGCGGACCGCCTCCCGAAGTGCCCGGGCCTTCCGCAACAGCCCGTCCTGATAGACTTGCATCAGCGCCGCCAGTTCCGCCTGCTCCGCGGACGTCAGCCGGCCTGCCTGCTGGGCGTCGAGCAAGTCGCTCAGCCGCCGGTCCGCGGCCGGCGGCAGGCCCGCGTCGGCGGCGGCCAGCACGCGCTCGTCCGGCCAGTCCGCGACCGGCGGTTCGGGGTCGGTTCCGAGGGGCTGCAGGGATAGCTCGATCGTGTCGGCCAGGACGGCCTCCACCGGCCGGCCGACGCGGCGGGCCAGCGTCTCCGCCCGCGCGAGCACGTCGTCCGGCAACGTGACGGTCACTTGTGCGCTCATGGCCCGAGTATACCAGACTCCGGCGCCGCCTACGCCGGCCACACCGGCGGCCGGACCTCCTCCCAGTGCCCCGCCACCAGCACCGCCAGCCCGGGCGCCGGCCCCGCCAACGGGCCCCACTTCAACGGCCCCGGCCGCCGCCGGAACCGCCGCCCCGCCCGGAATTGTAATTTCTGCCCTTGCCCCGCCGGCCGATCGCGGGTATCCACCGCCCCACACACACAACCTTGTCCGGTCCGTACCCGGAGGCCCGTCCATGAGTCCGTGGCGTCCCCAGGGGGGCCCGGCCGCGCGGCGGCTGGCCGTCCGCCCGCAGCTGCTGCCGCTCGAAGACCGCGCCGTCCCGTCCACCACCACGACGGCCGACCCGTCGGCCGACACGACGACGACCACCACCACCGGCGACACGACCACCACGCCGGCGGTCAAGAAGGTGTACGCCGCCGGCGCCGACGCCGGCAGCCCGCCACTGGTCCGCGTGTACAACCCGGACGGCACGCTCAAGTACCAGTTCCTGGCCTACGGGTCCAGCTTCCGCGGCGGCGTCCGCGTGGCCGTCGGCGACGTCACCGGGGACGGCACCCCGGACATCGTCACCGCCCCCGGGGCGGGCGCCCCGCCGCTGGTCAAGGTGTTCGACGGGGCCAGCGGGGCCGAGGTCGGCAGCTACATGGCCTATACCGAGGCGTTCCGCGGCGGCGTGTACGTGGCCGTGGCCGACGTCACCGGCGACGGCAAGGCCGACATCCTCACCGGGGCCGACGCCGGCGGCGGGCCGCACGTCAAGGTCATGGACGCGATCGCCGTCGTCCCGCCGGTCAACGCCCCGGCCTCGACCTTCCCGAACGGGGTGGTGACCGAGTTCTTCGCCTACGACGCCCTGTTCCGCGGCGGCGTGCGGGTGGCGGCCGCCGACGTCAACGGCGACGGCCGGGCCGACATCATCACCGCGGCCGGCCCGGGCGGCGGGCCGCACGTCAAGGTGATCAACGGGGCCACCGGCGAGCTGATGTACGAGTTCTTCGCCTTCGCCTCGACCTACACCGGCGGCGTGTACGTCACGGCCGGGGACATCGACGGCGACGGCAAGGCCGAGGTCGTCGCCGGCAGCGGCGGGCTGGGGCAGGGCCAGGTCAAGGTGTACGACGACAACGGCAGCCTGCTGCGGACCTATTCGGTCACCGACCCGCGGACGAACGCCCCGGTGCGGGTGGCGGTGGCCGACATCGACAACGACGGCAAGGTGGACCTGTTCACGGCCGTCGGCGCCCAGGTGCAGGTCCGCGACCCGCTGACCAACGCGACCAAGAAGACGTTCGCCCCGTTCGATTCGTCCATGCTGGGCGGGGTGTTCGTCGGCTAACGTGCGACAACGGTTCGGGGGGACCGTGCGGCCCGTGGGCGCAAGCCCGCGGGCCGCTCAATTTTCCCCCGGACATCCGGATTCCCCCGCCCGTCCGGCACATCCGGCCCGTCCCATTTTCGTCCCGCATCCTTGTCTCCGGCCCCCCCGTCGGGTTAAGCTAGGGGTCATTCCGCAGTCCGATTCGGCCTCGGAGCGACCCCCGCACATGCCCCGCTCGCTGGCCCTCGCCGTCGCCTTGTTCGTCGCCGCGCCGGTGCCGGCCGCGGACCCCCCGCTCACCCTCGCCCTGACGAAGTCCGACCTGGGCAAGCTGCCGGCCGGGTGGGAGGCCGCCCGCACCGGCGAGGGCAAGGGCAGCGTCTGGAAGGTCGTCGCCGACGACACCGCCCCGTCGAAGTCCGGGCTGGCCCTGGCCCAGACGGCCGCCGGGCCGGAGGGCCTGTTCAACCTGTGCGTCGCCACCAAGGAGCGGTTCGCCAACAACGTCGCCGTGTCCGTGTCGCTGAAGGCCGTGGCCGGCAAGCTCGACCAGGGCGGCGGCGT
>DASXAN010001205.1:0-3065 GCA_036406755.1 Gemmataceae bacterium | reverse complement strand
ATCAGCATCAAGGGGGCGTCCGTGCCGGGGAAGGACCACGCTGCCGACGTTCGCACCGCGCCCGGCCCGCCGGTCAACTGGCAGGGCCTGCTCGGCTACCTCAACTACGGCGAGGGACGGCCCGACCCGCGGTTCCAGGGCCAGCTCCACGCGGCGCACCTACTGGCGGCCGGTCAGCCCGGCGACCCGGTCGCCAGCCTCGCCGACCTGCTCGACGAGCAACTGACCGCGCTCCAGCAGGGCGGCGCGTCCGCGTTCCGCGAACTCGGCCAGGCGCGGACCGCGATCCGTGCGGCCCTCCGCGAATTGCCGCCCGCCTACCGCCGCCACCACCGCGACCTGCTCGCCCATCAGAGCGATACCGACCTGTTCCCACCGTTCTTTCTGGCCCGCGCCTGTGAGGCCGTTCTGGCCGCCCGCAGCGCTACTGGCGATGCCCCGGCTGATCGGCTGGCCCGCGACGCCGTGGCCCGGCTGAACGACTTCGTCGGCTACCGCCCCGTCCCCGTGCTGGAGAACCGCCGGGCCGGCGAGGTCTACGAGCACGAGCGGTTCCGCCCGGTGCCGCTCTACCTGCGGGGCGTCGGCGTCGCCGCCGGCCGGTATCAGGAATTGGTCCGCACGGCCCTCGCCATCATCGCCGCGACCGATCCGGACCTGCTCGACGAGGCCCAGTTCGACCTGGCCCTGCTCGACGAGCTCGCCCTCGACCCGCGGGCCTATGACCACAACCACCCGGCCAACCGCCGGCCGAACCACGTCTTCGGCGAGTGGGACCCGCACCACCTCGACCACCAGGGCCGCTACCGCCGGTTCGTCGTCCGCCAGAACACGCTCGACGGCCTGCTCGCCCGGGTCGAGGCGGCGGACGAGGCCGATCGACCGGAGCGGCTGTTCGACGCAGCCGCCGTCATGGCCGGGACGATGCTCATGGCGTCGGCCCTGTGCGGCCGGGGGCCGACCGCCCACGACTCCGCCACGACCCTGAGCACCCTCGTCCCCCGCATCGCCAAGCTGCGGGACCTGTTCTACGACCAGCTGCTCGCCCGCACCGACGGCCCCCGCGGCGACCGGCTGCGGCGGGAGGCGGAGGCCGCCCGGCAGCCGCTCGGCGGCACCCGCCAGAACCTGAACCAAGTGCTCGCCCAGGAGCGGGCGCTGCAGCTCCAGGAGCGGCACCTCGCCCTGCTCTTCGCCGCGCTCGGGTACCCCGAAGCCAGCCGCGCCCGGGCGGCCGCCATCGCCACCGCGTCGGTCCGCATGGCCTCGGAGGTCCGGTCGCGGATCACCACGGCCGGCCTCCTCAGCGACCGCGGCGACCCGGCCGCGGCGGCCGAACAATTGGCTGCCGCCGAGGACTTGCTGCACCGCGGCATCGCCTGCGGGGCGCTGGCCGACCCGTGGACGATGCTCGGCTTCCAGGGGCTGTACCCGCTCTTCCAGTCCCGGGAGGATGCCATCCACGACCCGCGCGTGGACGAACTCCTCGGACTGGTTGGCGACCTGTTCGAAACCTATGCCCGCGCGATCGGCGAGGCCGCGGCCCGCGGCCGGGGCGAGGTGCGGGAGCGGCTGGCCGGGCGGATGCGCGACCTGGCCGGGTGGTGGGACCAGTTCGCCGGGTTCGAGGTCGGCGACCTGCCGCGAGTCCACGGCGGCGAGGCGGCGGCCGCGGCCGAGCACGTCGCCGAGGCCCTGACCCGCTGGCGGGAGCGGGCCACCGGGCCGGGGGCCGCGTCCGACGTGGCCTTCTGGCGGGAACACCTGGAAGGGTTCCGCACGCCGGCGGCGTTCTCCCGCGTCGTCACCGCCCTGCTCGACCGCGGCGACCGCCCGGCCGCGATGGGCCTGCTCGTGGCCTGGCTCGGCGAAGCGCCGGGCGTGCCCCTGGAAGACGGGGAGCACTCGTTCCACACGCTCGTCCGCCGCTGGGCCGACGAGGTCGGTGCCGGGCCGGCGTCGGCCGACCGGCCGCGGCTGTTCCGCCGCTTCTTCGAGGCCCTGGAGGCGAACGCCGAGGACTTCTGGACCGTACCTGCGCTGTCCGCCGCGGAAGGGACCGAGGAGCAGGACTCGGACGACGTCTTCGGCGCGGCGTACGAGGGCGTGACCTTCCGCGACAGCGCCGACGACGGCACCGAGGGCGCGGTCCTGGGCGACGCCCCGCCGGGCGGCGATTTTCCGCTGGAGTACGAGGCCGAAAGGCTCGGCGACCGGCTCCAGTTCCTGGCCACCGTCGCCGACCTCTGGCGGACCGCCGCGCGCTGCCTCCCGGCCGGGTCCGCCGCCGTGGCGGCCTGGGAGGCCGCCGCCGGCGTGAACCAGGACCGCCTCGGCGACCTGCTCGACCAGCTCCACGCCCTGCCCGTCCCCGAGCCGCCGACCGGGTTCGAGGGGGCCGTCGAGTACGACCGCCGGCGGGCGCTGAAGGAACAGGCGACGGAGGAGGCGCTGACCGCGGCCGTCGCCACCGACCGGGCCATCCGCGCCCTCCGCGCCCTGTCGGAAGCGGACGAGCCGGCCGGGGACGGCTGGGAGGCGATCGCCGTCGAGGTCGAGCGGCACCTGGCCCGCCGGGACGGCCGGGCCGCCCGCGTCGCCCTGCGGCGGCTGCTGCCGCGGCTGCGGAAGGAGCCGCTGCTGTACGTCCCGCTGGCCGCCGGCGGCCACCCGCGGCAGATCCTCCGCGCCCGCACCGCCCAGGCCGTCCTCCACGACCTGATGGAGCAACTGCCCCGGCTCGGCCTGCTCCGCGAGACGTTCGCCGTCGTCCAGACGGCCCGGGCGATGGAGCAGGCGTCGCCGCCCGAAGGCCGCAAGGTGACCGAGTTCGACCGGCTCTTCCCGGTCGCGCTCCAGGCGTCGGTCCACGCCGTGCTGGACCTCGCCGACGGCCCCGGCGGCCTGTCCGACGCCGAACTACAGGACGCGCTGAAGCGCGTCACCGACCCGTACCTGGTCCTCTGGGTCGAGCACAGCCAGACGCTGCGACTGTCGGTGCTGGAGAGCGTGCAAAGCGCGGTCGAGTGGGAGCGGCTGCGGGGGTTCGTCCAGCGGTACGGGCG
>DASXAN010001204.1:0-4445 GCA_036406755.1 Gemmataceae bacterium | reverse complement strand
GCGCACGACGGCGGGGCGCCGAAGAACGGTCCTTCGGCGCCCCGCCGTCGATGGGTTCAGCGGTCTACACAGCGGCCGGGGCCTTCCGCCGGCGGCGGATGAGGCCGACGCCGGCCAGGCCGACCAGGGCCAGGGCCGACGGCTCCGGCACCGGGATGACGGTCAGGTGGGCCGTGTCGGCGTACATGCCCGCCAGGCCGTCCAGGCCCACCCCGTTGAAGCTGGTGTTGTTCGACGTCGCCGGCGACCAGTTGAACAGGCTCAGCGTCACCACCCCGCCCGGGGCCGTGAGGGGGGCGTGGATGGTGAACGTGCCGATCAGCACATAGTCCGGGGTGGCCACCGTCGGCACCCCCGGGCTCGGGACCTGCTGGTGCACCGGCGTGCCGAAGAACGTCACGTCCTCCGCCGACGCCCGCCCCGGCGACCCGATGGTCGAGTCGTTAACGTGCACCACCTGCGACAGGGTGAACTCCGCCGAGTTCGGCACCACGTCCGAGGTGCCGGTGCCCAAGAAGTCGGCGTTGGCCGGGGAACTCGAGAGCACGCCGGTCCCGACACCCTGTAGGCCGTTGCCCGTGCCGCCCTGGGCGGTCGGCCGCAGGAAGACGTCGGCGTCCGTCAGGAACACCTGAAAGGTCGCCGTCTGGCCCGCGGTGGCGGTCAGGGCGAGCGATCCGGGGACGGCCGCCGGCAGGCCGTTGGTGCCGAACCGCAAAGTAATCGCCTGGGCCCGGGCCGATCCGGCCAGGGCCAGGGCGGCGAAGGCTGCCGCCCACAGTCGCATCCGCATCGCAGGAGTCTCCTGTTAAACGGTCTCAGGTCACGGGTCAGTCCCCGCCCCGGCGGGCGGGGGTCAGGGGTTGTAGCCGGAGAAAAACAGCCGCTGGACGAACTGGTTGAGGTCGAGCAGGTCCACGTCGCCGTCGCCCTCGAAGTCGAACCCCGGGACGTAGTTCGGCTGGCCGACCACCCCGAACAGGGCGGGCACCAGCGGGTTGAGGTCCAACAGGTCCACGTCACCGTCCCCATCAATATCGCCGAAGAGGCGGTGCGTGTCAAATGTCTTATTACCGCCCGGGACACCGTCAACGTCCCCGTCGATCGCCCAGCCGAGGGCGGCGTCGGTCACGGCCCCGGCCCCGGTGGCGTTGACGGTCAGGTGGTAGATGCCGTCGATCAGGGACGGGTCGGCGCCGGCGGCCGTGTTCGACTCCGTAAACGCCCCGGAGAACTTCAGCGTCACGACGGTCCGCCCCTGGGCGTCGGTCGTCACGGTGGCCGACAGGGTGACGTTGCCGGTCGGCCCGGTCGGCCCGGTCCGCGTCAGCTGGAAGGCCGCGGCGGCGTTGCCGTTGCCGCCGGGGAAGCTGACCGGGCCGGAGAAGGTGATCTTCATGCTGCGGACGGACGACCGCTGGTTACTGCTGCCGTCGTTGACCTGGACGGAGGTGACGGTGATCGGGTTGTACTCGTACGCCCCGATGTCGGCGGCCGGGCCGACCACCCGGTTGAACCCGGTGCCCCGCTGGTCGGTCGTCAGCGTGGCCGGGTTGGCCCCGGCGTTCAGGGCCGCGCTGCCGACGCCCAGGGCGATGGTCTGGGTCGGGCCGCCGTTGTTGGCCAGCGGCTGCAGGTTCAGGTTCGCCCCGAACGCCAGGTTGTTGCCGCTCGCCGCACTCAGGACGCCCGGGTCCACGCCGATGGCGCTGAAGTTGGCCGTCACCGTGGTGGTGCCGGCGGCCGAGATGTCCGCCCGGGCGGCGGTGGCCGACGCCGACGTGTTCCCGGACACGATCGTGCTGACCAGGGTGACGGTGCCCCCGGTGCTCGTCTTGGAGATGCCGCCGCCGGCGTACCCGGCCGACGTGCTGGTGCCCCCGGCCGTGTTCCCGGTGATCGTGCTGTTCTGCACCAGCAGGTTGCCGGTAAAGGCGATCAGCCCGATGCCGCCGCCGTTGCTGCTGGACGAGTTGCTGGAGATGGTGGTGTTCTGGACGGTCAGGGTGCCGCCCGTGGCCGTGCCGTTGAAGTAGACGCCGCCGCCGGCACCGCCCGTCGCCAAATTGTGGTCGATCGTGCTGTTGGCGATGTACAGGCCGCCGCTGGCGAAGAAGTAGATGCCGCCGCCCTGCTTGCCGGACGTGTTGCCGGTGATCGTGCTGTTCGTGATCCGCAGGGTGCCGCCGCCGCTGGCGATGTTGATCCCGCCGCCGTCGTTGCTCCCGGTCGTGACGTTCTGCTGGACGACCACCCGGTCCAGGGTCAGGTTGGTGGCCGCGGCCACGGTGATGCCGCCGCCGTCCGACGCCGCGCTGCCGTGCTGGACGGTCAGCCCCGACATGGTCGCGGTCACGGCCGCCCCGCCGCTGATGCTGAACACCCGGGTGGCGAACCCGCCGTCCACCGCCAGCAGGCTGGCCGCCGGGCCGACGATCGTGATCGAGTCGGTGATCGACAGCGCCCCGCTGGCGGCGGCCAGGGCGATGACGTCCGCGGTGGCGTCGAAGAAGTTCGTCCCGGCCACCGGCGGGCCCAGGGTCGGGTCGCCGTTGAACCGGATGATGTCGGCCAGGCCGGCGTTGGTGTTCGCCTGGCCGATCGCCCACCGGAGCGACCCGACGCTGCCGTCGTCCAGGGTGTTGGTCACCACGTACGTGGCCGGGACGGCCACGGTAAACGTGCCCAGCGGGCCGGCCGTCACCGGGTTGCCGGCGTTGTCCTTGACCTGGTGGAGCGGGTCGCTGGTGGCGGCGATGGTGTAGCCGCCGTTGTCCGTCCCCTCCCAGGAGCCGCCGGGGGCGGTGAACTGGTAGGTGACGACCACGTTCCCGGCACTGACCGGGTTGACGGAGACGATCGACACCGGCCCGACGGCCCCGCCCGGCCCGGTGACCGTCACCGCCAGCGGGTCGTTGGCCGTGGTCTGGTCGATGGCCGTCTCGTCCTGGTAGGTGACGGTGAACTGGTACGGGTTGGCCGTGCCGGCGTTCACGTTGGTCACGTTCGCCAGCGGGCCGGCCGTCGCGATCGGGATGCCGGGGGACGTGCCCTCGTACGCCCCGATGTCGGCGGCCACGCCGTTGACCCGCGGGAAGCCGGCCCCCCGCTGGTCGGTCGTCAGCCCAGCCGGGTTGGACCCGCGGTCGAACGCGGCGCTGCCGGCCCCCAGGGCGACCGTCTGGGTCGGCCCGCCGTTGTTGGCCAGCGGCTGGAGGTTCAGGGCCGCCCCGAACGCCAGGTTGTTGGTGCCGGCGGCCAGGGCGGTCCCGGTCGGGTCCACGCCGATGGCGCTGAAGGTCGGCGTCACCGTGCCGACGCCGGCGGCGGAGATGTCCGCCCGGGCGGTGTTGGTCGAGCTCGACGTGTTCCCGGAGACGATGGTGCTGGTCAGCGTCATCGCCCCGCCGGCGGCCGTCTTACTGATGCCGCCGCCGGCGTACCCGGTGGTCGTGCTGGTCGAGGTGGCCGAGTTGCCGGTGATGGTGCTGTTGAGCACCGCGACCGTGCCGGTGACCGTGCCCCGCAGGCCGATGCCGCCGCCGCTGGACGCCGTGTTGTTGGCGATGGTGGTGTTGCGGATGGTGAACCCGCCGGCCGCCACCGTCCCGATGAACCCGACCCCGCCGCCGGTGCCGCCGCTGGTGTTGCCGGTCACCGCGCTGTTCTCCAACAGCAGCGTGCCGCCGCTGTTGAAGTTGATGCCGCCGCCGGACGAGCTGGTCGAGTTGTTGGAGATGACGCTGTTGCGGATGGTGACGTTGCCGTTGGTGTTCACCTCGATGCCGCCGCCCAGCCCGGTGGTCGTGTTCCCGGTGATCACCATGTCCGTCATCGTGACGATTTCGTCGTCGGTGTCGATGCCGGCCCCGGTCCCGGTGAACCCGCTGCCGCCGCCGCCGGTGACGGTCATGCCGGAGATGCCGACCGTGATGTTGACCACGGTGTTGGTGTTGGTGATGTGGAAGATGCGGAACGTGGTCAACGCGGTCGGGTCGCGGCGGACCGTCAGCAGGGCCGACCCCGGGCCGGTGATGGTGGCCGAGTCGGTCACGTTCGGCAACGCCGACAGCAGGCTGATCGTCTGCGGCGTGTTGAACAGCGAACTGAAGTTGATCGTGTCGGCCGCCCCGGCGTTGGCGTCGGCCTGGGTGACGGCCCACCGCAGCGTCCCGGTGCTGCCGTCGTCCGCGGTGCTGGTGACCGTGAACGTCTGCGGCAGGGCGACCGCGAACGAGCCCAGCGGCGTGGCGGCCACCGAGTTGCCGATGCTGTTCTGCACCTGGTTGGCGGCCACGCCGGTCGTGGCGACCTGGTAGGTGCCGATGTCCGCCCCGTCCCACGAGCCGCCGGGGGCGGAGAACTGGTAGGTGACGACCACGGCGGCCGGGTTGGAGCTGTTGACGTTGGCCACCGTCACCGGGCCGAGCGTCACCCCGGCCGGC
>DASXAN010001203.1:0-2989 GCA_036406755.1 Gemmataceae bacterium | reverse complement strand
ATGGCCAAACAGTTCTTCGCGTTCGCCCCGACGTTCCGTGGCGGTGTCAACGTGGCCATCGGCGACGTGATCGGCAACCCGGAGCCGACGACGGCCGCCAACGGCCAGCAGGTCGTCGAGCCGCTCGGCTATAACCCGGCGACTGGGTGGGTTTTCGATCCGATCACCGGCTTGCCCTTCCAGGCGGAGAGGACCGACAACTCCGGGTTGCCAGGCGTCGACCCGGTTACAAGGCTGCCCATCCCCGGTACCGCACCGAGTTGGCCATTCAATACGGATGTGTTCCGCCGCTACGAACCGTCGATTCTCGTGGGCATGGCCAGCGGCGGGTCCCTCGTGCGGATTTTCTCGGACTTTAACCCCGCAGTGTCCGACCCCAACAACCCATTCTCCGACGTGGCCCCGGCGTTACGGTCCAGCGTAACCGAGATCAACCTGGTGCCGGCGCTGATCGACCGCGGCGTGATCACGAACCTGTCCAACCCGCTCGGCGGCTTCACAGGTCTCGGCAGCACGACGTTTTTCAACCGCGGGATCAGCCCGCAGTTCACTGGCGGCATTAACCCGACAGTCACGGCATTCACATTCGCGGGCAAGGCCGGCAACATTCTGGTCGGCGAAAACCTCTTCAACGGCCCCGGCGGCCCCGGGACCACCCCCAATTCCCCCCCCTGGATCACCAACCCCGTCCTCGGTCAGACGGTGCTGGCGGCCGGGTCGGGGGCGGGCGGGTCGAGCCGCTCGCTCATCAGCATCTTCAACCAGATGTCGGAGATCGACATTACTAGCGGAATGCCGCCGTCGGTCAGCTCCGCCAGGTTTTCCAACCCGGTCGACGGTTTCTCCGGGTTCAACAGCTTCAGCGGCGCCGGCGTGACCGTGAGTTTCGGCTTCGGCAGTCTGCCGATTCCCTCGTTGGATCAGGTCTCGTTGCCGTCGATCACGCCCCCCACCGTGACGAACCCCATTCTGGTCTAGGCCGGAGGCCGTTCGCACCGCCCAGATGCTGAACGCCGGGATCCCGGCGGCAAGTCCGTGGCGTTGCCGCGGATTCGCCGCCGGGAACTTGGTTCTCGGTGTTCGGTTGTTAGAATCTGGAGCATGACGCCCGACGAGATCGCCGACCTCCGCCGTCGTCGGTACAACGCCACCGTCGCGTCGCTGCACAAGGTCCACTCGGACCTGATGGTCCTCCGCGCCCGGCCGGACTTTGGCCGGCCCCCCCACCGGGCGGGGCAGTACTGCACCCTCGGCCTGGGCATGTGGGAGCCGCGGTTCCCGGGCTGCCAAGAGGAGGTCCGCAAGCCGGGCGACGAGGGCCGGGTGGTCCGTCGGGCGTACTCCCTCAGCTGCTCGGTCCTCGGTGAAGACGGCCGGCTGCTCGACCTGGACGCGACCGACTGGCTGGAGTTCTACATCGTCCTGGTCCGGGAGACGGAGGATCCGGCCCGGGCCCCGGGCCTGACGCCGCGGCTGTTCATGCTCAGGGAAGGGGACCGCCTCCAGGTCGGGGAGCGGATCACCGGCCACTTCACCCTGGACGGCGTGAGGCCGACGGACGCCGTCGTCTTCCTGTCCACCGGCACCGGCGAGGCGCCGCACAACTACATGCTCTGGGAGCTGCTCAAGGCCGGCCACCGCGGCCCGGTCGTAGCCGGCTGCTGCGTCCGCTACCGCCGCGACCTCGGCTACCTGGCCGTCCACGAGCGGCTCGCGCAGGACTACCCGAACTACGCCTACATGCCGCTCACGACCCGGGAGGGGCACGGCGGCGGCAAGAAGGTCTACATCCAGAACCTGATCACCTCCGGCCAGCTGGAGGCCCGGCTCGGGCGGCGGCTCGACCCGGCGGCGGCGCACGTCTACCTGTGCGGCAACCCAAAGATGATTGGCGTGCCGGTTAAGGACCCGGCGACCGGCGTGCGCCGCTACCCCGAGCCGACCGGGGTGGTGGAGATTCTGGAGGCGCGTTACGGGTTCACGGCCGACAACCCGGCGGCCAAGGTCCGCGGCAACGTCCACTTCGAGGAATACTGGTGATTGTGGGCGGGGGAGGGGACCGTGGAAACCGACCAGATCGGCGGGTACAAGATTCAGAACCTCCTCCAGACGGGGCAGGCGTCGCAGGTGTATGAGGTGGTCGAGCTGGCGAGCCTGCGGCACTTCGCCATGAAGATCCTGCTGCCCGAGAAGGCCAAGGAACCGGAGCAGCGGCGGCTGCTGTTCTACGAGGCCACGGTCGGCAAGAAACTGGCCCACCCGAACATCATCAAGATCCTGCACATCGAACGCAGCCCGACGCAGCCGTTCTTCATCATGGAGTTCTTTCCGTCCGGGTCGTTGCGGACTCGCCTCCAGCAGGCCCGGACGGACCCGAAGGTGGTCGAGTACTTCAAGCTCCACTCGGAAAAGATCTTCAAGCAGGCGGCGACGGGGCTGGCATACATGAATGCCAGCGGCTGGGTCCACCGCGACGTCAAGCCGGCCAACATCCTCTCCAACGGCCTCGGGGACGTGCGGATCATCGACTTCGCCATCGCCTACCGCCCGCCGACCGGGCTGGCGAAGCTGCTCCGCCGTAAGGGGAAGGCCCAGGGGACGCGGTCGTACATGTCCCCGGAGCAGATCCGCGGCCAGATCCTCGACGGCCGGGCCGACGTTTACAGCTTCGGGGCGTCGGTGTACGAGGTGCTGACCGGCCGGCCGCCGTTCCGCGGGGCCAGCGCGCAAGACCTGCTCGAGAAGTACATCAAGGAGAAGCCGGTCAACCCGCGGCAGTACAACCAGGATGTCACCGAGGACTTTGCCGCCTTGGTCCTGAAGATGCTGGAGAAGAAGCGGGAGGACCGGCCGCGGGACTTCCACGAGGTCTTGATGGCGATGCGGAACATGCGGGTGTTCAAGGGCCAGCAGCCCCGGCGGGCCGACGAAATGTAGTCGTTTCGCCGCGACCCGAGTCGGCGAGGGGAGCGCTCGCAGCGCTCCCCTC
>DASXAN010001202.1:0-4515 GCA_036406755.1 Gemmataceae bacterium | reverse complement strand
GTGCACCTCCGGCGTGTTCGCCTTCAGCTTCACCAGCTCCTGGATGCTCGCCTTCCGCACCTCGGCCGGGCCGTCCCCGGTCGCCGTCGCCAGCAGGCGGCGGACCGCCTCCGGGCTGGCCAGGCTAGCCGGCACCACCGGGGCCGCCGGGGCCGGCATCGGCCGCGTGGACATCGGCGCCGCCGGCATCAGCGTCGGGCCGGGCAGCGGACCGGGGGCCGGCAGCACGCGGGCCGGCGTCGTCGTCGTCGAGGTGCCGTTGTACGGCGACGGCGTCGGCGGCGTCATCGGCGCCCCCGTCTTGGCCGCCGGCATGGCCGCCGTCGGGTGGTACGACGACACGCCCGGGGCGGTCGGCTCGGCCGGGGTGGCCGGGGCCGTCGGTGTGGCCGACGTGGCGTAGTACGGCGACGGGCCGGCCGCCGGGGCGGCGACCTTGGCCGGGCTGCCGGCGTTCGTCGTCACCGCCGACGGGTGGTACGACGACAGGTCGGGGGCCACCGGCGGCTTCGGGGCGGCCGCCGACGTGCGGCTGGCGGACGTCGAGAAGTACGGCGACGGGCCGTCCTTCGGCGTCGGCGGCTCGCCGGCGCCGGGCTTGGTCGCGGTCACGGCCGTCGGGTGGTAGTCGGACAGGCCGGAGCCCATCATCGGGTCGGCCGGCTTGACCTTCGACGGCGGGCTGGCGGCCGTCGAGAAGTACGGCGACGGGCCGTCCTTCGGCGTCGGCACCTCGCCCGGCAGCGCCGGCGTCTTGGCCGACGGGTGGTACGACGACACGTCCGCGGCCGTCGGCTGCGTCCGGGCGGCGCCGGTCGTCGGCGTGGCGCCGGTGGCGTAGTACGGCGACGGGCCGGCCGCCGGGGTGGGCGTGGCGTCGCCGCCGGGCCGCTTCACCGTCACGGCCGACGGGTGGTACGAGGACAGGTCCGGGGCGGCCGGCTGTTGCGGCCCCGTCCAGGGCGACGGCGTGGTCGCCGTGGTGAAGTACGGGGACGGGCCGGCCGGCGGGGCGGGCATGTCGCCGGCGACCTTCGGCGTCCGGGCCGACGGGTGATACGACGACACGTCGGGGGCGGTCGGCGGCGTCGGGGCGGTGCCCGTCGTCGGCGTGGTTCGCGTCGAGAAGTATGGCGACGGGGCGGCGGCGGTCGGCGGGCCGACCGGCATCGGCTGGGCCGGCGGCGGGAAGTCCATCGGCTCCGGCTTCGGCAGCGGCGCGGCCTTCGGTGCCTCGAACTTCGGCTCCGCCTTCGGCGTCAACTCGATCTTCGGCGACTCCATCTTTGCCGCCTCGAATTTCGGCGACTCGATCTTCGGCAGGTCCATCTTCGGCAGCGGCTCCGCCTTCACCACCGGCATCGGCGCGGCCATCGGGGCCGGCTCCGGCGTCGTCACGGTCGGCAGCGGGGCCGGCGGCGGCGCCGACTTGGTCACGACCGGGGCCGGCGGCGGCGGCAGTGGCATCGGCGGCGACAGCGGCGACAACGGCGGCAGCGGGGCCATCGTGGTCACGACCGGCTCGGCCTTCCTGGCGACCGGCTCGATCTTCTTGGTCGGCTCGGTCTTCTTGACGACGGTCGCCTTCGGGGCCGGCACCGGAGCGATGGGCGGCTCGGTCTTCACGACCACGACCTCGCCCTGGCCTTCGCCGGCCGGCTTGGTGAGCAGGTCCCACAGGTTGGCCGGGCGGGCCGACACGACCTCGGCCCGCAACTCGCCGGCCGGCACGGTCATGCCCACCGGGATGACGGCCTGGGTGTCGGGGCCGGCCGCGTAGTTCATGATGGCGGCGACGGTGTGGCCCTGCGTCTCGAACGGGGTGTCGGCGACGACCGGGGTGCTGTGGTACTTCTCGGCCACCCGCCGGGCCTCGGCCAGGACGGCGGCGAGCGGGGCCTTGGCGACGTGGGCGTAGTACTCCGGGCCGACCGGCCGCTTGACCGGGGCCGGCGGCGGGACGGTGGCCGCCAGCCCGGCGGCCGGCTTGGCCTCGCCCGGGTTGACCGGCTTGGCGGCCGACGTGGCGGGCGGGGTCGGCGGCGGCGGGGGCGGGGGCGTCGTGCCCTCCGGCGGCGGGGGCCGGTTGCCCTCGGGCGGCGGCGGGGGCGGCGGCAGCGGCGTGGCCGGGGCGGCGTTGACGTTGGCGTAGCAGGCCAAGCAATGGTCAAGGGCGCGGCCGGCGGCGGCGTGGACGCGGTACGAGGTCTCCTTCGGCGCCCCGTCCCGGTCGGAGCAGGAGACGACGATCGTCAGGGCCTCGATCGTCTTCTTGGTGCAGCAGCAGCCGCTGCCCAGGGCGAGGGCCGCCTCCATGCGGACGCACTCGTTGCGGTCGCCGCGGAGGGCGGCGACGAGGGCGTCCTCGGCCTCCGGCCAGTAGTGGCAGTCGACGGTGCCGAGGTAGCGGACGGCGGCCCGCCGCATCTTGGCCCCGGCCTCGTCGGCCTGGATCTTGGCGGCGGCGCCGACGGCGCCGGGGTCGGCCAGCTCGGCGGCGCTGGGGGTGATCGGGCAGAACGGCGGGCACAGGCCGCCGGTCAGGGCCGTGAGCGGGAGCTGGGCGTTGTTGATCAGTTGCCCGAGGGGCGTGCGGCACAGCTGCCGCTTGCACGCCTCCTTCTGTTCCTTGGAGATGCCCAGCTTCGACCAGATGGTCGTGCCCGGGGGCGGCGGCACCTGCGGCGCGGCGCCGATCGGCAGCGGCGGCGGCGGGACCGGGGTGGGGAGCGGGGGCGGCGGGGCCTGGGCCCCGGCGTGGGCGGCCAGCCCGGCCATCCCGGCGGCGGCGGCCAGCAGGGTCTTGCGCACCTTCATGGCTTCCTGTCCTCGTCAACCGGTCGTGGCGACCGAACCTCGAACCACCGGGCGGGCGCCGCGCCGCCGCGGCGGCCGCGATCCCCGTCTGCCATCTCATCTCGGCTGCCGGTCCGGCCGGTCTTGAGAAATGGAGCGGTTTTGCCGGACGCGCGGCCTTTTCCCGACAAGCGGGGGATATGGAACGTGCCGTTTCTATGAGGGGGCCGCATCTCCGGCAGGACCGGCACGCCGGTCAACTCCGGCGCGACGCGCACGACCGGGAAACGCGGGCGAATCCTCAAAGGTGGCGCGACCGGCTGCCGATACGCATTGTGGGAAAGGTCCGAGCCGCGCGATGCTGCGGCCGGGGTCTGAAGCCCCGGCCCCAGGCGGCCCGGCTCAAGGTGTGAGGAAAGGGGACAGGACGTTATGACGCACCCGCCGTTCTCCCGCCGCGCCCCGCTCGGGGGCCGGCCGTGGGCCACCCTGGCCACCCTCGCCGGCGGCCTGCTCGCCGCGTCCGCCCGCGCCCAGGCGCCGACGCCGCCCGCCGGCGACGTGATCCCGGCGTACGCCCAGGCGATCATCAACGGCACCGACAGCGGCGTCGTGCAGGCCGGGTGCGCCACCTGCGGCGGCGGCCTGCCGCCGGTCGCGGCCATCACCACGCCGATCGGCGGCGGGGGCGGCCCGTGCGCCTGCTCCGACGACTCCTGCGGCAGCTGCATGTGCAAGCCCGGCAAGCCGAAGAACTGCAACTGTCTGGGCGAGTGTTCCGACTGCTTCCTCGGCCGGTTCGGCAGCGGGTTCATCAACTGCATTTGCTGCCCCGACCCGTGCTACGAGGGCGTCTGGAGCTACCCGGCCAACGCCGCCTTCTTCCAGGACACCGTCCGCCCGCAGACGTACACCCGCATCCGCTGGGACTCGGGCGTGAACGTCCGCCAGCCGGAGCGGGCCGAGTACTTCTGGGCCGCCCCCGGGGCGGTCGGCGGCCGCGGCCCGCAGAACGTCGAGCGTCGGGTCGACTACGACGTCCTGTCGCTGTACCAGGAAATCGCAGCCGGCAATTTCGCCTTCTTCATCAACACGCCGTACGTGGGCGTCGAGCCGGACAACAACCCGGCCCACTCGAACTTCGGCGACCTGGACCTGGGCACCAAGTCGCTGCTGATCGACTGCGAGTTGATGCAGCTCACCTTCCAGTTCCGCACGTACACGCCGACCGGGTTCGCCCGGCACGGGCTGGGGACCGGGCACGTGTCGCTGGAGCCGTCGCTGCTGGCCAGTATCAAGCTGATGCCGGACACGTACCTCCAGACGCAGGTGGCATACTGGATCCCGATCGGCGGCGACCAGGACTTCGAGGGGGCGACGTGGCGGTACGGGGTGAGCCTGAACCGCCAGTGGTTCCACCGCGGGCCGTTCGCCCTGATCAGCACGGCCGAGTTCAACGGCTGGACGTTCACGGACGGGGCGATCGTCAACCGCGGCGCGATCGACGCCGGGATCGCGGCCAGCCCGATGAACCGAGCCCAGCTCATCGAGAAGGGCAGCGCGGAGTCGTACTTCACGCTGGGCGGCGGGCTGCGGCTGGTGATCTGCGACAAGTACGACATCGGCTTCGGGGCGCAGTTCGCCGTCACCGACGACCACTTCGCCGAGCAGCTGTACCGGACGGAGTTCCGCATCCGGTATTAAGACAAACGAGCCATC
>DASXAN010001201.1:0-2521 GCA_036406755.1 Gemmataceae bacterium | reverse complement strand
CCACCACACACCAAAGCCGGCTCCGGCAGGAACCGCTCGGCCGTCAGGTCCGGCCGGCCCAGGTAGCCGCGGGCCACGCCGGCCCCGGCCAGGTACAGCTCCCCGGCCACCCCGACCGGCACCGGCTCGCCGCGGCCGTCCAGCACGTGCGCCCGGGTGTTGTCGATCGGCCGGCCGATCGGCACCGGCCTGTCGGATCTGGTGACCCGGCACCACGTCGCCGCGACCGTCACCTCCGTCGGCCCGTACATGTTCCACAGCGCCCGCACCCGCGGCAGCAGGGCGGCGGCCAGGTCCGGCGTCAGCGCCTCGCCGCCGGCGACGGCCGTGATGGTCGGATCGCCGTCCCACCCGGCCGTCAGCAGGAGCTGCCACGTCGCCGGCGTCGCCTGGAGGACCGTCGGCCGGGACTGCCGCACGGCCCGGGCGAGCACCCGGCCGTCGGCCGCCGCGTCCGGCCCGCCGATCACCAGCTCCGCCCCGACGGCCAGGGCGTGCCACACCTCCAGCACGTGCACGTCGAACGCCGGCGTGCCGATCGCCAGGAACCGGTCGCCGGGGCCGCACCCCATCGCCCGCCGCAGCGCCCCGAGCAGGTTCGACAGCCCGCCGTGCCGGACCATCACGCCCTTCGGCACGCCGGTCGAGCCGGACGTGTAGACGACATAGGCCAGGTGATCCGGCGTCACGTCCACGCCAGGGTCGGTCGCCGGGCGGCGGGCGATCGTGTCGGCGTCGGCATCCAGGCGGACGACCTTCGCCTCGGACGGCGGCAGCCGGTCGGCCACGTCGGCGCGGGTGACGAGAACGGGGGCGCGGGCGTCCCGCAGGACCAACGCCAGCCGCTCGGCGGGATAGCGGGGGTCGAGCGGCAGGTAGGCGCCGCCGGCCTTCCACACGGCCAGGGCGGCGACCACCCAGTCGGCCGACCGCTCCAACCCGACCGCCACCGGCACGTCCGGCCCGACGCCGAGGGCCCGCAGGTGGTGTGCCAGCCGGTTCGCCTCGCGGTCCAGCCCGGCGTAGGTCAGCACCCGCCGGCCGTGGCGGACGGCGACGTGGTCCGGGATGGCGGCCGCCCGGGCGGCGATCAGCCGGTGGGCCGGGTCGGCCGGGTGGTCCACGGCCGTGGCGTTCCACTCGGCGAGTTGCCGCCGCTCGTCCTCGGTCAAGAGTGGCAGCCGGCTGACCCGCTCGCCGGGCTCGGCCAGGGCCGCCGCCAGCAGCGTGCGGAAGTGGCCGGCCAGCCGTTCGACCGCGGTCGGCTCGAACAGGTCGGCACTGTACTCGAAGTGACCCACGAGGCCGGCGGGGCCGTCGTCCAGCACCAGCGACAGGTCGAACTTGGCCGTGCCGGTCGGGACCGACTCGACCGACCAGCGGGCACCGGGGACGGCCGGCAGGGCCGGGCCGGGGCTGTAGTTGAACAGGATTTGGAACAGCGGCTGGTGGCCGCCGTCCCGCCGCGGCCGCAGCTCGCCCACCAGCAGGTCGAACGGCACGTCCTGGTGCGCGAGCGCGTCGTGGACGGCCCGGCGGGTGCGGGCGAGCAGGTCGGCGAACGTCGGCTCGCCGGCCAGGTCGGCCCGGAAGACGACCGTGTTGACCAGCGGGCCGACCACGTCGTCCGCCCCGGGCCGGGTGCGGCAGGCGACCGGGGCGCCGACGGCGAAATCGTCCTGCCCGGTGAGCCGGTGCACAAGCGCCTCGAACGCGGCCAGCAAGACGGCGAACGGCGTGGCCCCCTCGCGGCGGGCCAGGGCGGCGACGGTAGTGGCCGTGGCCGCCGGCAAGCCGAGCGGGACGACGCCGCCACGGAACGTCGGGGCGGCCGGCCGTGGGCGGGCGCCGGGCAGCTCCACCGGCGGCGGCAGTGGCGTGAGCACCTTCGTCCAGTGGGCGAGCAGGTCCGGCAGGCGGCCGGCCAGGTCGGCCTCGGCCCGGCGGCAGTCGTCGGCGAACGACGGGGCCGGCGGCAGCTGCGCCGGCTTGCCGTCCCGAGCCGCCGCATACAGGGCCGCCAGGTCGCGGAGGACGATCATCAGCGACTGGCCGTCGAGGACCAGGTGGTGCCAGGCGAGCAGCAGGCGGTGGTCGTCGTCGGCCAACCGCACCAGGCGGGTGCGGAACAGCGGTCCGCGGCGGAAGTCGAACGGCTCCCGGGCGAACGCCGCCGCCAGGTCATGGACGGCGGCCGTCTTGCCCCCCGTCATTGACGGGGGGCTAACTGCGGACAGGTCGGTGACCGGCAGCTCGACCGCAGACGGCGGGTTGACGACTTGCCAGAGCTGGCCGCCGTCGTCGTCGAACGTCGTCCGCAGCGCGGGGTGCCGTTCGACCACGCCGGCCAAGGCGGTGCGGAGGGCGGCGGCGTCGGTGTGGCCGGCCAGCGTCAGGGTGTAGGCGATCGTGTACACGTCGCTGCCCTGGCCGAGCTGGTGCAGGAACCAGATTTGCCGCTGGGTCGGCCCGGCCGCATACCGTGAGCCCGCCGCGCCAGAGCCCGCCGCGCCAGCAAGGG
>DASXAN010001200.1:0-19131 GCA_036406755.1 Gemmataceae bacterium | reverse complement strand
CGCGCCCCACCCTACTTGCCTTCGGTCGCCTTCCATTGCCGATCCAGATCCGCCCGGAGTTCCGCGAGTGCCGCCTGGGCGGACTGTTCCTTGATGACGTTCTTCATCTCGTGCGGGTCGGCCTTGAGGTCATATAGCTCGTCCCAGCCCGACTCGTCGGTGTATCGGATGTACTTCCAGCGGTCCGTCCGCACGCACCGCCACGGCGGGTGCGGGTAGTTCCCGTCCTTGAAATACTCGGTGAGAATTGCTGTCCGCCAGCCGGCCGTCTCGCCGCGGAGGAGCAGCAGCAGCGACTTGCCGTGGACGTTCGCCGGTGCCGGCACGCCGGCCAGATCCAACATCGTCGGGGCGACGTCGATGTTCAGCGTCAGGGCGTCGATGGTCGTGCCCGGCTTGATGAGTTTGGGGTAGCGGACCATGAGCGGCAGGCGGATCGACTCGTCGTAGGCCCACCGCTTGTCGCCGAGGCCGCCGTGCTCGCCCCAGAAGTAGCCGTTGTCGCTGGTGAACATGACCAGCGTGTTGTCGAGCTGGCCGGTGTCCTCCAGTGCCTTGAGGATGTCGCCCAGGCCCTCGTCGATCGACGCGAGGCAGCGGAGCTGCTGCCGCATCACGCCCTCGCCCGGCTTGGCCCCGGCCCGCCGCGGCGGGTTGGGCCGCATCTTGGCGAGCGCGGGCTTGCCGGACAGGTCGTCGGTCGCGCTCGCCGGCGGCGTGAACGGCTCCCTCGTATACAGGTCCTTATGCCGCTCGGCCGGCGTGAACGGGCCGTGCACCGCCTTGTGCGGCAGGTAGAGCACGAACGGCTTGGTGTGCGGCTTCTTGATGAACTCCACCGCGTACGTGTCGAGCAGGTCGGTGATGTAGCCGTCCACCTTTTGCGGCTTGCCGTCGATGTTGAGCGGCGGGTCCTTGTACTGCCCCTGGCCCTTGAAGCTGACCCAGCGGTCGAACCCGGGCCGCGGCGTGTCGTCGTTGCCCATGTGCCACTTGCCCAGGAAGGCGGTCTCGTACCCGGCGTCGTGCAGCAGCCGCGGCCAGGTGACGAGCCGGTGGCTGAGGGCGTTGTGGTTGGTGTTGTCGGTGACGCCGTTGGCGTGGCAGCAGCGACCCGTCAGGAAGCTGGCCCGGGCCGGGGCGCAGAGGGGGATGGTGTCGAAGAAGTTCGTGAACCGCGCCCCCTCGCGGGCGAGCCGGTCCACGTTCGGCGTCTTGACCCACGGGTGGCCCATGCAGCCGAAGGCGTCCCAGCGGATGTCGTCCACCAGCACGAACACGATGTTCGGCCGGTCGGCGGCCCGGGCGGGGAGGGCGATGAGAAGGAGAACAAGAATCGAGAACCAGCGCATCAGTCACATCCTCGGCTGGCCGCTTGCGGCCATGCGGGCGCCCACATAGCCGCAAGCGGCGAACTTCTAGTCCTGAACCTTCCCCGGCTGCCGCACGCCCTTGCCCTGCTTCTTCGTCCGGCTGTCGCCCAGCTCGTCGCGCTCCTTGTCCGCTAGCGCTTGCAACCGCTTCACCACGTCCGGGTGCTGGTCCGCGACGTTCGTCTTCTCGCCGACGTCGGCCTCCAGGTCGAACAGCGACAGGCCGATGTGGGCGTTGGAGTAGCCGCCGGGCTTGCCGTCGTGGCCGGGCGTGCCGGTCAGGCTGCGGTAGTCGTGTGGGAAGTGCAGCTTCCACTTGCCGGACCGGACCGCTTGTAGTTCCCGGCCCCAGTAGAAGTAGTACGCCTCGTGGGGGTTCGTCGCCGCCGGCTCGCCGAGCAGGACCGGCAGCGCCTCCCGGCCGTCGATCGCGTGCTTCGGCAACTCCGCCCCGATCAGCCGGGCGAACGTCGGGAACAGGTCGATGGTCATGAGCGGCGTGTGGCTGATGGTGCCGGGCTTGATGTGGCCCGGCCAGCGGGCGACGAACGGCTCCCGCACCCCGCCCTCGAACGACGTGCCCTTGCCCTCGCGGAGCGGCCCGGCCGACCCGCCGTGGTTGCCGTAGCTCAGCCACGGGCCGTTGTCGGAGGTGAACAGCACCAGCGTCTTCTCGTCCAGGCCTTGCTCCTTAAGGGCCGCCAGGATTTGCCCGACCGACCAGTCCACCTCCTCGACGGCGTCGCCGTACAGTCCACCCTTCGACTTGCCGCGGAACCGGTCGCCGGCCCCGAGCGGGACGTGGACCATCGTCTGCGGGACGTAGAGGAAGAACGGCCGGTCCTTGTGCTCGCGGATGAACCGGACGGCCCGCTCCGTGTACCACCCGGTCAGCTTGTTCATATCCGGGTTATGGGCGACGGTCTGCTCCCGATCGATGACGGGCAGGTCGGGGAACTTCGCCGTCGGGTGCTTCGGCCACATGTCGTTCGAGTACGGCAGGCCGAAGTAGTCGTCGAACCCGTGGCGGGTCGGCAGGAACTGCGGGTGGTGGCCGAGGTGCCACTTGCCGTAGACGGCCGTGGCGTATCCGCGGGACTTGAACAGCTGGCCGAGCGTCATCTCGCCGTCGCTAATGCCGATCTTGGCCGCCGGCCCGAGGGCCCCGAGGATGCCGACGCGGTTGGGGTAGCAGCCGGTCAAGAGGGCGGTCCGCGACGCCGAGCAGACGGCCTGGGCGACGTAGAAGTCCGTCAGCTTGATGCACTCGGCGGCCATGCGATCGATGTTCGGCGTGCGTGCGGTGTTACTGCCGAAGCAGCCGACGTCGCCGTAGCCTAGGTCGTCGGCCAGGACGATGACGACGTTCGGCCGGTCCGCGGCCGGGGCGGCGGCTTGCGGCTTCGGGGCGGCGGCCGGCTGTGCCCCGGCGTTCGGGTTGCTACCCTTCTTGGTCGCCCCCCGGTTGGCGGCGACCTCCGGCGGCTCGAACGTCCGCCCGTGGTCGTTCGTCTCCTCGATCCACTTCTCCAGCACGCCGCGCAGGCGTTTGAGCGTCTCCTGGTGCTCCGGTTTGTCGGCCAGGTTGTCGATCTCGTCCGGATCGCGCTGCAGGTCGTACAGCTCCTCCGGCGGCATCGTCGGGGCGCAGAGGCGTTCCTGCACCGGTGTCAGCTTGCCCTCGGCGTGCAGCTGCTTGAGCAGGTTCCACACCGGGTATTGCCGCTCCTTGTACTCGTTGGCCTGGAGGAACGGCCGGTCCGGGGTGAAGTTGCGGATGTAGCGGTAGCGGTCGTCGCGGACGGTGCGGAGCCGGAACACCGTCTCGTCGCAGCGGTCGCGGGCGCCGAAGGCGTACTGCCGCGGCTGGTCGGCGTGGTCCCCGAACAAGACGCGGCCCTGCATCTTTTCCGGCTTCGTGACCCCGGCGATGCTCAACATCGTCGGGGCGAAGTCGATCGCCTCGACCAGCCGATCGTCCACCGTGCCCGGCTTGAATCCGGCCGGCACCGGGAATGCTCTCGGCCAGCGGATGAGGAGCGGGATGTGCAGCCCCTCCTCGTAGCAGAACTGCTTGCCCCGGACGTGCGACTGGCCGTGGTCGCCGATGAACAAGACCAACGTGTTGTCGGCCAGACCGTCGGCTTCGAGCTGCTTGAGGATCAGGCCGACCTTCCGATCCAGTTCCGACGCGGCGTCGAGGTAGGCGGCCCAGTCGGACCGGGTCACCGGGTGGTCGGGGTAGTACGGCGGGATCGTCACCTTGGCCGGGTCGGCTTTCTTCGGCGCCCCCTTGTACGGCCGGTGCGTCTCGTGGAAGTTGATCTGGGCGTAGAACGGCTGGTGCGTTTTCAGGTCGGGCCAGCGGCTGAACTCGAACGGTTTCTTTGGCGGGGTGAAGTTCCAGTCGGTCTTCGCCGTCCCGCGGAAGCCGAACGCGGCCGGCATCTGGGCAAGGTTGGCGGTGGAGTAGCCGGCGTCCTTCAGCCATTCGGTCAGCACGCGGACGCCCTGCGGGAGCTGGTAGCCGTCGTCGCGGTGGGAGCGGTGGTTGTGAGCGCCGATGGTCGTCTGGTACATGCCGGTCATGAACGCCGACCGGCTGGCGGAGCAGACCGGGGCCGTCGTATAGGCCCGGGTGTAGCGGACGCCCTCGGCGGCGAGACGGTCGAGGTTCGGCGTCCACACCTGGTTCGTGTAGCCGTAGCAGTTCAGTTCGGGGCCGAGGTCTTCGGCGATGAGCCAGAGGATGTTCGGTGTCTTCGGCGGGGCGTCGGCGGCGCGGGCCGGGGCGGCGAATCCGAGGGCGAGGGCGGGGATGACGAAGAGGTGGCGGGACATGGCGGCCTCGGCGGGGAAGCGCGGCGGGCAGTGCCGGCGATTGTAGCCGGTGCTTGGCACGGTGCCAGTGGCCGCTTCCCTGGCATCGGTCCGTATGGTCCAATAGATCACCCGCCACCCGCGCCGCCGAGGGTAACCGCCGTGCCCTTCCGTCACCTCTCCGCGTTCATCTGTGCCGTCGCCTTTGCCGTCTCCGCCGTTCGGGCCGACGACCTGACCCTCGCCCCCGGCCGGTTCGGGCTGGCCCTCGACGCCCGCAAGTCGCCGGCCGTCGTGGACAGCAACGAGCGGTTCCGCCGCCCGCCGGTGACAGTCGAGTGCTGGGCCAAGCTCGACGGCAAGGACGGCGTGAACATCCTCATCGCCAGCGACCCGGCGGCGTCGCCGCGGCACTGGCGGCTGTTCGCGGCTGCGGGGACAGGGCACCTGAGCGCGGGACTGACTGGATTCGAGCCGTCCGAGGTCGTGTCGGCAACCGATATCTGTGACAGCCGCTGGCACTACCTGGCGATGACTTGGGACGGCACGACCGTCCGCCTGTTCGCCGATGGCAAACTGGCGGCGGAGCGGGCGGTGAAGTCGCGCGGACTGCGAGTCGCGGCGGACCCGAAGAAGCACGACGGACCGCTGACGATTGGCATGGCCGTGACCGACGCCGGGCTGGTCGGCTGCACCGGGCTGATCGATGACGTGCGCATCTCCGACGTGGTCCGCACGATCGACCGCGCGCCGGCCGCGGAGCTGCCGCTGGACCCGCGGACCATCGGCCTGTGGCGGTTCGACGGCCCCGCCGAGCCGTCGGCCGACCCGGCCTGGACGCCGCGACCGGCGGCCGGCAACGCCGCGTCCTGGGAAAAGGAGACCGACGCCGATTGGCAGGACAACCGCTTCCGCCGCATGGACACCGGGCCGTCGCTGAACGCCACGTTCACTTACCCGTCGTGGTCCGGCAAGGTCTACGCCTACAAGGGCACGGCAGTGAGGGTGGGCGGCGGGGCCGCGGTGCTGTTCGACCGCGCCCGCCTGCGGCTGGCGGCCGGGTGGGACGGCGGCTGGCTGAACCTGAGCGACCGCCGGTTCGGCCTGCTCAACACGCCGACGCCGGCCGGGCGGGTGGCGTTCGCGACCGGCTCCGGCCCCGGCTGGGCCGGCCCCGACGGGCGGTGGGACGCGCCGACTCCAAGCACGGCCCCGTTGCCGCGGGACTGGGCACACTACCAGGGGCTGTATCGCCACGGCGACCGAACCGTGTTTTCGTACACGGTCGGCGGTGCCGCCGTGCTCGACGCCCCGTGGGCCGAGCCGGGCGACGGCGGCACGGTGTTCACCCGCACGGTCGAGGTCGGCCCGGCCGACCGGCCGCTCGCCATGCTGGCCGGCGAGCTTCCGGCCACCGCGTCGGCCCAGCACGCGGCCGGGGACACGCTGGTGTACACGGTCGTCCGGGACGGCATCTGTTCCGCGGTGGGCCTAGTCAGCGGCGCCGGTGCCCGGTTGGAGTCGTCCGCCGGCGGCCGGGTGGCCGTCCATGTGGCCCCGAGCCGGGGCCGGCGGCGGTTCACGGTGCTGGCTTGGCAGGGGCCGGAAACGGATTTGCCCACGTTCCTCAGGCGGGCCGCCGCCCTCCCGCCACCGGCCGACCTGGCGGCGTGGACGAAGCCCGGCCCGGCCCGGTGGACGGCCCCGGTCGTCACCCGCGGCGAGGTCGCCCCGGATGACGCCGCGTTCGTCGCCGACACGCTCACCGTGCCGTACGAGAACCCGTACCACGCGCTCATGTTCCTCAGCGGTCTGGACGTGTTGCCGAACGGCGACCTGGCCGTCTGCACCGCCCACGGCGACGTCTGGATCGTCTCCAGCGTCAACGACCGACTCGAACGGGTCACCTGGAAGCGGTTCGCCACGGGGCTGTTCCAGCCGCTTGGCCTGAAGGTCGTGGGCGGGAAGGTGGTCGTGCTGGAGCGCGGCCAGCTCACCCGCCTGCACGACACGAACGGTGACGGCGAGGCGGATTTCTTCGAGAACGTCAACAACGACTGGCATACCGGCGCCGGCGAGCACTCCTACGACACCTGTCTGGAAACTGACCCGGCCGGCAACTTCTACCTGTTCAAGACCGGCGACACGAACCTGCCGACCGGCGGCTGCCTGATCCGCGTTTCCGCCGACGGCAAGTCGAGCGAGGTTTTTTGCACCGGCTTCCGCCACCCGATCGGCCTGTCGGTCGGGCCCGACGGGACCGTGACCGGGGCCGACCAGGAGGGCAACTGGATGCCGGCGACCCGCATCGACGTCTACCGCCGCGGCGGGTTCTACGGCGACATGCGGGCACATCACCGGTCGACCGCCCCGGTGATCTACGACCCGCCGCTGTGCTGGCTGCCGCGGGAGGCGGACAACTCGGCCGGCGGGCAGGTGTGGGTGCCGCCCGAGCACTGGGGGCCGCTTGGTGGGCAGCTCCTGCACCTGTCGTACGGCCGGTGCCGGCTGTACCTCCTGCTGCGGCAGACGATCGGCGGCGTCCAGCAAGCTGGGGCGGCGGACCTGGGGCTGTCGTTCGAGTCCGGCGTCATGCGCGGCCGGTTTCATCCCGGTGACGGGCACCTGTACGTCTGCGGGCTGCGCGGCTGGCAGACGGCGGCTCGCAAGGACGGGTGCCTCCAGCGGGTGCGGTACACGGGCAAGCCGGTCACGGTGCCGGTCGGTCTGGCGGCGCACGCCGACGGGCTGCGGCTGACGTTCGCGGTGCCACTGGACCGCGCCGCGGCGGCCGACGCGGGTCGGTACAAGGTCGAGCGGTGGAATTACCGGTGGAGCGGCGACTACGGGTCGAAGAAGTGGTCGGTGGTTGACCCGAACAAGGAGGGGGCCGACGCGGTCGGCGTTGACGCGGCCGAAGTGGCGGCGGACGGCCGGTCGGTGTTCCTGCGGTTGGCCGGCGGCGTACGGCCAGTGATGCAGATGCAGGTCGATTACCGGCTACGGACTGCGGACGACAAGCCGCTGCGGGGCACGGTGTACAACACGGTCCATGCGACAACACCGTAAGCCGCTTGCGGCTATGCGGGCAGTTGCTCGCATAGCCGCAAGCGGCTTACTTTCACCGCCGATACGCCGCCTGCTTCACGGCCGGCTGCGGCATGGCTTCCTCCGGGCCGTCCATCAGTAGCCCGAGGATGACCAGTTCCGACCGCCGCAGTTCGGCCAGCGCCTCGACGTATTCCGTGCTCATGCGGAAGTAGTTCCGCTGGGCGATCTGCACCTGCGGCCACGACCCCCGGCCCTGCCGGTAGCCGAGCACCGACAGCTCGTATGCCTCCTTGGCGTCCGGCAGGTTCTGCGTCCGGTACAGCTCGCACACCTCCCGGGCCCGGTCGCAGCGGGCGTAGGCGTCGGCCAGCCGCTGCCGCAGCGACTGCTCCACCCGCCCGATCTCCGCCTCGCACCGCGACAGGTCGGCCCACGCCGCCTGCTTCACCTGCGGGTCCACGCCGGTGAACGGCTCGCTCATCCGGGCGAACGCCTGGGCGAGGACGTTGTCCGACCCGGACCTGTCGCACCCACACGACTTGCCGTTGGCCCCGCCCAGGGTTTGCCGCAGGGTGGTCTGGCGGCGGACGACCTCGGCGCGGACCATCTGCATCTCCGGACTGACAGCGGCCACGTGTGTCCAGGCCGCCTCGAACGCCGGCAGGGTGGCGGCCTGTTCCAGGTCGCCGGCGACGCTGCCGAACGCCAACTCCGGCTGGCCGACGGAGGCCGCCAGCCGAACCCAGACCGACTGGTAGACGGCCCGGGCGTTTTGGAGCGCGGCCATCTGCTCCCGCGCCTCGACGCGGGCCTGGAGGAGTTCGGCCTTGGTCGCCTGCCCGGCGGCGGCCATGCCGTCGATGGCCGTCACCGCGTCCCGCGTGACCGACGCCAACTCCTCGCGGACGGCGATCAGCCGCTGAAGCGCGAGCAGGTGGTAATACCGCAGACGGACGGCGTTGAGCAGGTGGTACTGCTGGGCCAGCATCTGCGGCTGGGCCGGCGCCGCGGCCGACGCCTGCACCACCTGGTCCACGAAGCCGCCCGTTCCGCCGCCGTTGTCCGTCATCGGCACGGCCTGGCCGGGGTAGACGTATGCCTGGAGGATCGGGCCGCGGTTCCCACCGGCCTGGGCCGGCTGGGCGAATTGTCCGAGGGCCATGCGCTCGAGCTGAGCCAGCGTCAGCGGCGGTGCCTTCGCGGCCGGCGGCGGTGCCGCCGGCCCGGCGGGCAGCGGGGCGGTCGGCGCGACCGGCGGCATCAGCCCCGGGGCCGGCAGCGGCGACGCCGGCGTCGATTCGGGCGGTGCGGCCGGTGCCTGATCCGGCTCGTCGAGCGGCCACGGCTCGAAGCCAATATCGATCTTGATGACCCGCTCCGGGGGCTGGGCAGGAGCCGGGTCGGGCAGCGTCGGGGGCGGCGGCGTGTCGGCCCGCGACAGGCCGGCGACGGAGGCGCCGAGGGCCAGCAGGAACGTGCCCGTGGTACGAATCCGAGTCATCCTGACACCTCCGCCGTGACCGCGATGCGTGCTGGTCCGGCCACTCCCGCCGGGCCTGACACCCCGGAAGATCGGCAAAGTCCGCGCAATCCGTTCGATCGATCGCGGCGGAAACCCGGCGGTCGGTCACCGACTGGGTAAACTGTTCCGCCTGCGCGGCCGCGCCGGCGGCGTCGGAATGTGGGGGGCGTGACTTGAGGGATTGTGCGGCCGGGCTGCCGGTCGGACGGAAGCGCTGCACCGACGGAGGATTGCGGCGGTGCGGCGAGCGGCAAGCGGGTACCCCGCCCGCCGCTCGCCAACACCACCTGAAGCCGCGCTAGTAATCGCCGGGCAGATCGCCGTTGGCCCGCGTCACCAGCGCGATGAACGTGTACGGCGAAATGCTCTGACGGATGAACGATACGTGGCCGTCGCAGAAGATGACATTCGCCCCGCCCTGGTGGAAGCTATATACCTCCGACGAGTTCTGCCCGTTCACCATCAGCAGCCCCTGCCGGGTGTGCGTTGTCGTGTTGTAGCCCTGCGGGGCCATGACCTGGTTGCGGTCGGCCCACGGCGACCCCTGCTGCTCCTTGTCGATCACCGGCCTGCCCTCTTGCCAAAGCTGGGACCCGCCGGCCATTTCCGCGACGGCGATGGTGTTGCTCGTCCCGTCCGCGACGTCCAAGATCTTGTGGATTTGGTTGGTCACCAATGCGCCCTGGTTGCCGCCCTTGGACGTGTTCGCGTCGCCGATCACGAGCGGCGGAGTCTGCGAGGCCATCAGCCCGCTCGGGCCGCACAGCTGCGTCGCAATCCGCACGGTCGGGGCGTAGTCGCCGACGGCCATGCCCTCGTGCGACGCGGTGATCGCCTTCCCGACGTCGATGAACCGCGGAGACGCCGTGGACGGGCACGACATGATCACCATCGCCGTCTTGGCTATCGCGATGTTCGGGCTGGTCGGGTCATCCCAGTCCTTGGTGAAGTCGTAGTTGACGATGGCGTTGCCCTGTTCCAGGTTCGACAGGATGAAAACCGACCAACCGTGCATCTTCTTGGGCAGGTTGCCTTCGGACGCTGTCGTCGTGCCAGCCGGCGGGAGGTAGCCGTTCTGCGATTCGAAGTTGAGGATGGCCAGCCCGATCTGCTTGCCGTTGTTCTGGCACTTGGTGCGGGCGGCGGCCTCGCGGACCTTCTGCACCGCGGGCAGCAGCAGTCCGATGAGGATGGCGATGATCGCGATGACGACCAGCAGCTCGATCAGCGTAAACGCCGACCGGCGGGGACGAATAATCCTGACCATGAGACCTCCGAGAGAGGATGAGGGCGTCGTCTCACGAACGATACGCGACTCGATTCCCTGACTCACATACGAACGGGGGCGGAACGCCCGGCCCCTCACGCCAGCGCTTTGTCAATGACCCGCCCGCCCACGTCCGTCAGGCGGAAGTCCCGGCCCTGGAAGCGGTACGTCAGTTTCAGGTGGTCCAGGCCGAGCAGCCGCAGGACCGTCGCCTGCACGTCGTGGACGTGCAGCTTGTCCGCGGCCGCCCCGAACCCGATCTCGTCGGTCTCGCCGACGGTCACTCCCGGCTTGGTGCCGCCGCCGGCCAGCCACATCGTGTACGACTCGACGTGGTGGTTGCGGCCGACCTTCTCCCGCCGCTCCCCCATCGGCGTGCGGCCGAACTCGCCGCCCCAGACGACGAGCGTGTCGTTCAACAGGCCGCGGCGCTTCAGGTCGGTGACCAGGGCGGCGCAGGCCTGGTCCGTCTCCTTGCAGACCACGGCGAGGTCCTTGTGCAGGTCCTCGCCGGGGCCGCCGTGGTGGTCCCAGCTCGTGTGGTACAGCTGGACGAACCGCACCCCGCGCTCGACCAGCCGGCGGGCGAGCAGGCAGTTGGCGGCGAAGCTCGGCTTACCCGGCTCGACGCCATACAGGTCCAGCGTCTCCTTCGTCTCGCCGGCCAGGTCGATGAGTTGCGGGGCGCTCGTCTGCATCCGGTACGCCATCTCGTACTGGCTGATGCGGGTGGCGATCTCCGGGTCGCCGGTGGCGTCCAGCCGCAGCCGGTTCAGGTCGCGCAGCGCTTCCAGCGCCTGCCCCTGGCGGCGGGCGTTGACGCCGGGCGGGTCGGCGAGGTCGAGGATCGGCTCGCCGCCGGAGCGGAACGGCACGCCCTGGTAGACGGACGGCAGAAAGCCGCTGCCCCAGTTGACGGCCCCGCCCCGCGGCCCCCGCGGCCCGGACTGGAGGACGACGAACCCCGGCAGGTCCTTGGCCTCGCTGCCGATGCCGTACGTCACCCACGCCCCGATGCTCGGCCGGCCGAACAAGGCGGACCCGGTGTTGGCGAACAGCTTGGCCGGGGCGTGGTTGACCTGTTCCGTCGTCACCGTCTTGAGGAAGGTCAGGTCGTCCACGACCTTGGCGACGTGCGGGTACAGCTCGCTGACCCAGGCGCCGCAGTTGCCGTGCTGCTGGAACTTGCGGGTGGTGGCGAGCAGTTTGGGCGGGTCCTTCAGCATGAAGGACGAGTCCATGAACGCGAACCGCTTGCCCTCGATGACCGACCGCGGGATCGGCTGGCCGTCGAGCTTCTGGAGCGTCGGCTTGTAGTCGAACAGTTCGAGCTGGCTGGGGCCGCCGGCCATGAACAGGTAGATGACCGACTTCGCCGTCGCCGGGAAGTGCGTCCGGGAGCCCGCCGCGCCGGCAAGGGCCCTCGCCGGCGCGGCGGGCTCAGAGCGTGCCACCCGTGCGTCCGCCAGCAGTGACGCCAGCGCGATCCTGCCGAGACCGACGGAGCAGTCGCGGAAGAAGTGCCGGCGGGTTATCGCATGCAGTGCGGGAGAGCCACTCATCACCGTCATTCTCGCGTAATGAACTCGTCCAGGTTGATCAGCACACGGGCGACGGCCGCCCACGCCGCGGCGCGGGTCGGCTCGACGTCAACGCCGACGCCGGCCGCTAGTTTCTTGGCGGCCTCCGAGTCGGATTCGTACTCGGCCGTTTGCAGGTCGAGGAACTGGCGGAGTCGGGCCAACTCGGCCGGGGCCGGGTCGCGGCCCAGGCACAGCCGCACGGCCGACCGCAGCCGGGCGTCGTCGTCCGCCGCCGGCTCGCGGAGCAGCCGCCCGGCCAGCCCGGCCGCCAGCTCGACGTACGCCTGGTCGTTGAGCAGGGTCAGTGCCTGGAGGGGGGTGTTCGAGCGCAGCCGGCGGGTGCAGGAGGACGCGGCGTCCGGGGCGTCGAAGACGAGCAGGGCCGGGTGTGGGGCGGCCCGCCAGAAGTAGGTGTACAGCCCGCGGCGGAAGCGGTCCGGGCCGGCGTCGGCCTGCCAGTCGCGCTTGACCTGCGTGAACTTGAACACGCCGTCCGGCTGCGGCGGCCGCACGCCGGGGCCGCCGAGTTTGACCGTGAGCAGGCCGCTCGCCGTCAGGGCGCAGTCGCGGATCACTTCCGCCTCCAGCCGCAGCCGCGTCTGGCGGGCGAGCAGCCGGTTGGCCGGATCGACGGTCCGCAGTTCGGGCCGGGCGGCCGACGATTGGCGGTAGGTGGCCGACGTGACGACCAGCCGGTGCAGGTGCTTGAGGCTCCAGCCGGAGTCCATGAACTCGACGGCCAGCCAGTCGAGCAACTCCGGGTGCGAGGGCGGACTGCCCTGGGTGCCGAAGTCGTTTTCCGTCTCGACCAGCCCCTTGCCGAAATAGTGCTGCCAGACGCGGTTGACGGTGACGCGGGCGGTGAGCGGGTTGTCGCGGCTGGCGAGCCAGCGGGCGAGGTCCAGCCGATTCGGAGCCGCTTGCGCCTTAGCGGCTAGCGGGTGGAGCACCGCCGGCACGCCCGGCGTCACCGCCGGACCGTGGCGGGTGAAGTCGCCGCCCAGATGGACGTACGTCGCCCGCGGCTCCTTCCGCTCGGCCAGCACCATCGTCGTGACGGTCTTCGGCTCGCTGGCCTTCATGCGGTTGTACTCGGCCACCTTCGGCTTCAGCTTCGGGTCGCGGGCGGCCAGGAACTTGAGCACCGCCTGCTTCTGCCGGTCGCTCCGCTGCGGCAGCCCGAGCACGTGGGCGGCGACGAGGTCGTGCTGCTTCTCCTTTTCGGCGTCCGTCAGGGCGGCGAAGATGCGGGCCTCCTCCGGCTTCAGCTCCGTCTCGATCGCTTCGAGCCGTTCGCGGACCGCCTTCCGCTTCGCCGACTGCTCCGGCGTCGCGAACTCCAGCGCCGGCTCGTCCTGGTTGTTGAAGAACGCGAACAGCTGGTAGAACTCCCGCTGCGTCAGCGGGTCGTACTTGTGGTCGTGGCAACGGCAGCAGCCGAGCGTCAGGCCGAGGAACACCTGCCCGGTGGTGGCGACGCGGTCGGCGACGGCCTCGACGCGGAACTGCTCCGGGTCGATGCCGCCCTCCTGGTTGATCTGCGTGTTGCGGTGGAACCCGGTGGCCACCCGCTGCTCCAGCGTCGCGTTCGGCAGCAGGTCGCCGGCGACCTGCTCGACCACGAACTGGCTGAACGGCAGGTCGCGGTTCAGCGCGTCGAGGACGTAGTCGCGGTACTTCCAGATTTCCCGCGGGGCGTCGATCGAGTAGCCGTTGGAGTCGGCGTAGCGGGCCAGGTCGAGCCAGTGCCGGCCCCACCGCTCGCCGTAGGCCGGGGACGCCAGGAGCCGGTCCACCAGCCGCCCGTAGGCGTCCGGCGATCGGTCCGTGAGGAACGCCTCCACCTCGGCCGGCGTCGGCGGTAGGCCGGTCAGGTCGAGGCTGACGCGGCGGATCAGCGTCGCCCGGTCCGCCTCCGGCGCCGGTGCGATCCCTTCCTTGACCAACCGGGCCAGGACGAATGCGTCGATCGGATTGCGGATCTGGGATTTCGGATTGGGGATTTCCGGCGGAGCCGGCCGGGTCGGCGGGATGAAGGCCCAGTGGGTCTGGCCTTGCTTGCCGTCGTCGGCCGTGTCCGTTTTCGGGGCGGGGGCGCCGGCGTCGATCCACGCCTTGAGGGTGGCCACCTGCGCCGCCGACAGCGCCGGCCGCTTCAGCGGCATCGGCGTGACGCCGTCAGCCCCGGTCACGGCCCGGATCAAGAGGCTGTCCGCAGACTTGCCCGGGACGACCGCCGGCCCCGAGTCGCCGCCCTCCTTCAGGGCCGCGACGGTGTCCACCCGCAGCCCGGCCTTCTGGGCCTTCAGGCCGTGACACTGGTAGCAGTTCTTCGCCAGGATCGGGCGGACGTCGCGGATGTAATCGACCGAGCCGGCGGCCGGTGCGGCGGCCGGACACGCCAGGCTGGCCAGCGCCATCAGCAACGCGGGCCGAAGGCTCATGGCGCACCCCCGCCCGCCGTGCGGAGTCGGAAATGCTGCCGGATCTCGTCAGCCGTCAGCGGCCGGTCGTAGACGGCCAATTCGTCCAGCCGGCCCTCGAAGGGCCGGACCTCGATGCCGTTGCCGCTCACCGACCACTGCTTCAGCCGCCCGACCACCAGCCGGCACGGGCCGGTCGTCGCCCGGCCGTCGTCGCCGGCCGCGTCCGTCGGCGACGAGCCCACCAGCTCGCCGTCCACATATACTTCAAGGTTGGGGCCGGCCTTCTGGCCGACGACGTGGTGCCACTGGTACGGGATGAACGTCCGCCGGGAGAAGGCGTTGACCCCACCGCGGGTCGCGGCCGGCCAGCGGTCGAGGAACCGCACCGCGCACGGCTCGTGTGGCGACCGCCGGCTGCGGGCGGTCAACTCCAGGTAGGAGATGTGCTCCTCGTCCTCGCCCTCGGGGCTGGCGATCGCGGAGACGAGGGCCGTCTGGCCGGGCACGTCCGGGCTGAGGTCCGCCGCCTGCACCCACAACTCGATCGCGTACCCGGTCGCCCGGGGCGGGGTCCAGGTGCCGTCGAGGATCAGGGCCTGGGTGTGGTCGCCGGCGTCGAAGACGGCCCAGCGGTTGCGGCCCGGCTCGCCGTCCAGCCGCACGCCGCCCCGGGCGTACAGGGCCGGCCGGCCGGCGACTTCATTCGCTGCCACCTGGCCGTCGAGCCGATCGAACCGCCAGTAGCCCCACGGCCGCGCCGCCAGCACGGCGGCCGGGTAGCCGGGGTCGAGGTCCAGGGCCGGCGGAACGGCGTCGGGCAGGCGGACGAACGTCTCCGGCTTGGCCGGCACCTCCCGAATCCCGGCCGCGCCGGGGTCCACCTCGACCGACTTCGACCCCTCGATCAGGGCGCTCCGCAGCGGCCGGCCGTCATTGCCCAGCACCGACACGGCCGCCTCGCCCTCGAACACCATCAGCCGGGCCTTGCCGCCCGGCTCCAGGTTCAGGCCGAATTCGGTCCCCAGGTCCACGACCTCCGACCCCGGCGCGCCGACGGTGAACCCTTCGCCGCCGGGGCCGACCCGCACCCGCAGTTTGCCGTGGCGGCAGAACACCCGGTCGCGGGCGACCACGTCAATGTCGGCCGGGGCGTCGGCGGTCAGCGTCGCGCCGCCAAAGAACGCCAGCGTCACCCGGCCGGCCCGCAGCCGCAGGCGGCCGGCCGGCACGCCCTCGCCCTCGACCGCGCCGGCCTGGCCCTGGTCCCAGACGACGCCGTCGAGCTTCACGGCCCGGGCCAGCGCCTCGGGCGCGGCCGCGGTCGCCGACGGGGAAAGGACGAGGGGTTGGCGGGGGCGGAAGACGGCGACGAGGAGCAGACCGGCGGCGAGGGCGGCCGCGGCGAGCAGGGCGCGGCGGCCGGCCGTGCGGAGTCTAGCCCGTGCCCGGCCGTGGCGGACGACCCGGTCGGCCAGGGCGGCGTCGGCCGCCCGCTCCCGGGCGGACCAGCCGATCAGGTCCTCCAGCCGCAGCCACCGCGGCTCGGCCGACTGCACCGCTCGCAACATGCCCAGCAGCCGGACCTCGGCCACGAACGCCTCACGGAACGCGGCGTCGTCCCGCAGCCGCCCGAGCAGGGCCGCCCGCCGCGGCTCGCCGGGGTCGGCGTCGCTGAGCCAGGCGGCCAACAGGTCGCGCAGGTCCACATCCATCAACCGACCGCCTTCTGGAGACAGGCCCGTAAGAGCTGATTGGCCTTGTAGTGGAGGTTGTAGATGACGCCGACCGTGGTCCTCAGTTCCGCGGCCAGTTCGGCCGGCCGGTTGCCCGCCAGGCCGGCCCGCACCACCCGCCGCAGACGGTCCGGCAGCTGAGCGATGCAGAGCAAGAGTCGCTCGATCAGGTCAGCACGGTCGGCCGCGCTGGCCCGTTCCAGCTCCGTCTCGATCAGCCGGCCGACCTCCTCGATGAACCGCTGCATCGCCGCCGTCCGGCGGGAGGTGGAGCGGTAGTAGACGAGGAGCTTGTTCCGGGCGATCCCGCGGAGCCAGGCGCCGAAGTCGTCGCCGCGGCGGAACTTCGGCAAACTTTCCAGGGCCGCCAGGAACACTTCCTGGGCCAAGTCGTCCACGTCGTCGAGGTGGTGGACTTGGCTGGCCAGGTAGCTCCTGAGCGGCAGGGCGTACTCGCGCACGATCCGGCCGAACGCCTCGGTCCGCCCCCGGCGGACGTCGTCCAGGATGGCATCGATGTCGAGGTGCTCGGCCATGCCACGAGCCTACGCCGCCAGCGGAACTAATTTGCCGGACGCCGCCCGGTTCTCACTGCGATTGTGAAAAAACCGAAAAATCCCCGCGGACGCCGGGAATCGATTGATTCCGGCCGCCGTCATTCCGGCGCAATTGATTGTCTCATAGAGAGTTGATGTCGAAAAGGCGGATGATTCCGGAGACGTGACATGATTCCGGGACGGGGTGGGTGCCACCCGGCCGGAGTCAATTCCAGTCCGGCGGTCAGCCGCGGCCGAGGAAGCGGTCGAACAGGTTGGCCGTGATCCGCTGCACCCGCCGGTCCGGCCCCTGCGGCTTCGCCCCGTGGGCGGCCGGGTGCTGGTAGCCGGGCGGGGCGCTGAGGCCGTCCGCCCACCAGATCGTGGCCGCGTTGAAGACGAGGTTGCCTTTCGGCGCGGGATAGATGGTGGCCGTGTACTCGGCCTCGCCAGTCGGCTGGCGGATCGGGCCGCGGGCGACCACCTCCAGCCCCGGAATGGCCGCCGGCCCGCCGTGCCACTCCCAGCCGACCAGGCCGCGGACGCCGTCGCCGGCCGTCATGCCGGTGCCGGCGAACAGCCAGTGTTTGTCGTTCGCACAAATCCAGTCGGCCCCGCCGGTGACGGGGTGGATGGTGCGGGCGCCCATGAGGGTCGCCTCGTTCGGGCCGTCCTGCGTCAGTCCGCGCATCTCCGGGAAGCCGCGGTACTCCCGCTCGTCGATCGGCCCGAACACGCCGACCCGACGGATCGCCCGGTCGGCAGCGCTGGCGGAGTTGGCGTGGAAATCCACCTTGCCGTAGACGGCGTTGCCACTGAAGAACGCGAGGTTCACCCCGGCGTCGCGGGCCGCGGCGACGTGGCGGAACATTTCGGCCGACCAGTACTCGTCGTGCCCGACCGACAGCCACGCCTGCGCCCGCAGCAGCCCCCTGCCGTCGGCGTGCGTGTCCACGTTGGAGATGTACGAGACGTCGTAGCCTTCCTTCTCCAGCCAGAAGGCGAACGGGAACTCCCAGAGCAGGAATTCGCCGGACCCCTGCGACAGCGGGGCGTCGAGGATCTGACAGTACTTGCCGTACGGCCGGTCCCAGCCGACGCGGACGTTCGGCCCCCAGTACCACTGCTTGGTGCCGTCGTCGTACAGGGCGAACTGCGACGGCCAGCGGTTGTACGCCGCCCAGGTGGTGTCGCTGCACTGGAACAACAGGTCGCACGGCCGGTCGTCGCGGACGATGAACACGACGTAGCTCTGCAACCCCTCCCGCTCGGCGGTGAGCTTGCCGAGGTAGACGCCGCCGGGCCAGTCGGCCGGGATGCGGACGGTCGTGGCCGGCTCCCACCGGCACTCCCGCAACCGCTCCGGGCCGACCGGCGGGTCCGGCTGGGCCGTGCCCTTGAACGGCCCGAGCCGTTGCAGGTGCCGGCCGCCCTTCCCGCCGTAGTAGCCGAGGCGGTACAGGTCGAGGACGAACGGGGACGGCGGGTTGGTGCTGACCATGATCGCCAGCTCGTCCCCGGCCCGGACGCTGGTCCGCGAGCAGTAGCCTTCGACCCAGGGGCAGCGGTACTTGGTCGCCGGATCGACGCGGGTGTTCGTCAGCATCCAGTCGGTGGTGCCGGGCCTGGCGTTTTCGGCGCGGATCAGGTCCGGCTGGCGGGGCGCGGCGAGGGCCCCGAGGGCCGGGGCAATCGCGGCGGCCGTGGCGGCCCGGAGCACGTCGCGGCGGTTGGGATGGGACACACAGTTCTCCCAGGTCCCACGGGACCTATCCTCGTCCGTCCGGCTTACCGCAGCGGGTTCTTCTGCGCCTCGGACGTCGCCCGCTCCAGCACCTCCCGCATCGGCACCGGAATGTTGCCGCGGTGCTTGGACTCGTCGGCCGCCTCCATGAACGTGTAAATCTCCAGCGTCTCCTTCGGGTCCACCGGCGGGGTGCGGGTGCGGAAGAACTTCGCGATCTCGACCACCAGCGGGCGGTAGTGTTCGGACGGACCGATCGGCTCGATCGCCTTATCGCCGAACACCGTGCCCCCGTACCCCATCCCCTTGAACCGCATCCCGCGAAACGTGCCGACCCGGCCGTCCGCCCACGTGCCAACGACGACATCCGTCCCCGGCGTGGACACGCGGACCACCGTCTGGCAACCGGTGCCCATGACCGTGAACAGCGTCTCGACGCCGTGGACGCCGTACCAGAACAGATCCGGGTGGTGCGACTCCAACTCGCACGGGCTGTACGCCTCCGCCCCGAGCACCTTCCCGGCCAGGCCGTGCCGCAGGGCCTGGGCCCGTTGGGTGTATCGCAGGGACGACGAGCTGAACACCGGGGTCTTGAAGTGCTCGGCCGCCTCGTAGATGCGGACCGCGTCCACCAGCGTCCCGGCCACCGGCTTGTCCACGAACACCGGCTTGCCGGCCTTGAGCACCGGCAGCACCTGCTCGGCGTGCGGCCGGCCGTCGTTGGTTTCTAGCAGGACCACGTCCACCCGCTTGAGCAGTTCCTGGATCGAGTCCACGACCTCGACGCCGAGTGCCTTGACCTGCTTGGTGTACTCCGGCACCCGCTTGACGCTGGACTGGATGTCCTGGCTGCCCTTGGGGTAGGCGGCAACGACGCGGAATCCGGCGACGTCGGGCTGGGCGTTCGGGTCGTTGAGGATTTTGACGAACGCCGGGGCGTGACTGGTGTCCAGGCCGATGACGCCGACCCGGATCGGCTCGGCGGCTGGGGCGGCGGCACCGGCGAGGGCGACGAACAGGCAAGCAACGACTCGACGCACGGCACGACCTTTCTTCCGTAGGGTGGGTCGAGTCTT
>DASXAN010001199.1:0-5096 GCA_036406755.1 Gemmataceae bacterium | reverse complement strand
CAGGAATCAGGTTTGAGATTTGGGATTTGGGATTTGGATTTTCCGGCGGAGCCGGCCGGCGGTACAATCACACATCCTCCCACCCCACCCTCCGATGACCGACTCCTGCGACGCCCTGGTGATCGGCGGCGGGTTCTACGGCCTGTACCTGGCCGGGCACCTCGCCGGGCGGGGCGACCGCGTCGTCTTGTGTGAGCGGGAGGCCGGGCTGATGCGGCGGGCGTCCTACGCCAACCAGGCCCGCGTCCACCACGGCTACCACTACCCGCGGAGCGTGCTCACCGCCCAGCGGTCGCGGGTCAACTACCCGCGGTTCGTCGAGGAGTTCCGCCCGGCCATCGACGACTCGTTCGAGAAGGTGTACGCCGTCGCCCGGCGGTTCTCGAAGGTCACGGCCGACCAGTTCTACGAGAGCATGCGGCGGATCGGGGCGGACGTCCGGCCGGCGCCGAAGCGGCTCGCCGACCCGTTCGACCCGGCCTACGTCGAGGGCGTGTTCCTCACCCGCGAGTGCGCGTTCAACGCCGTCACCCTGCGGGACCTGATGGCGGAGCGGGTGCGGCGGGCCGGCGTGGACGTGCGGCTGCGGACGGCGGTGCGGTCGGTCGGCCCGAACCCGGGCGGCGGCGTGCGGGTGGAGACGGACGGCCCCGGCGGCCCGGCCGGGATTGCCGCCGGCCAAGTGTTCTGCTGCACCTACTCCGGGCTGAATGCTACCGCCATTTTGCCCCCCGTGACTTACGGGGGGCTCACTCAGCCCCGGGTGCCGCTCAAACACGAGCTGACCGAGCTGGCCCTGGTTGAAGTGCCGCCGCCGCTCCGCGACCTGGGGGTGACGGTCATGGACGGGCCGTTCTTCTCGGTGATGCCGTTCCCGGCGCGCGGGCTGCACACATTGAGCCACGTCCGCTACACGCCGCACGGCCACTGGTACGACGGGGACGGCCCGTACCGCCCGGCCGACGCGGTGTTCGCCGAGGCGGCGCGGAAGACGGCCTTCCCGCACATGGTGCGGGACGCGGCCCGCTACCTGCCGGCCGTGGCCGGGTGTGCGTACCGCGAGTCCCTCTGGGAGGTGAAGACGGTCCTGCCGGGCAGCGAGGCGGACGACTCCCGGCCGATCCTGTTCCGCCCGGACTTCGGCCTGCCCGGCTACCACCTCGTCATGGGCGGGAAAATCGACAACGTGTACGATATCGTGGACGTGATCGCGCAAACACTCACACCGGTCGGGGGCTAGGCGATGGCCAAGGCGGACATCCTGGTCTCGGCCGTCGCCGTGTTGCACGACCACGCCGCCGTCCTGCCGGCCTTCTTGGATGACCTGGCCCCGGTCCTCGACCGGCACTACGCCAACTACGAAATCGTCCTGATCGACAACGGCTCGGCCGACGGGACCGACGCCGTGGCCCGCAAGCTGCTCGGCCGGCACCGGTGCGTCCGGTACGTCCGCCTGGCCGGCCCGACGGACGACGAGACGGCCCTGATGGCCGGGCTGGACGCGGCCATCGGCGATTACGTCGTCACGCTGCACGCGGACTTCGACCCGCCGGCCGAGCTGGTGCCGATGGTCGAGGCGTGCCGGGCCGGGACCGACCTGGTCCTCGGCGTGGACCGCGACCCGCCGCGGCCGGGGCCGGTCTACCGGGCGCTGCGGTCGGCGTTCCTCGGCCTGGCCCGGCGGCTGGTCGGCGTCTCACTGGTGACCGGCTCGACCGGGTACCGCGCCCTGACCCGGCAGGCGGTCAACGCGCTGGTGAAGGTGCGGCTGCGGCGGCGGTACTTCGCCGTCATCGCCGCCGACGTCGGCCTGACCACCGCCGTCCACCCGTACGTCCGCACCTCCCGGTCCGGCACCCGGCCGGCGCTGGGGCTGGCCCGGGCGGTGCGGATCGGCCTGTCGGTGCTGGTCCACAACTCGATCGCCCCGCTGCGGGTGGCGAGCGGCCTGGGGTTGCTCGGCAGCGGCCTGAGCTTCCTCTACTTCCTGTACGCCACCACCGTTTACCTGTTCAAGCGGGACGTGATGCCCGGGTGGACGACCCTGAGCCTGGCCATCAGTGGGCTGTTCATGCCGCTGTTCCTGATCCTGGCGCTGTTGGGCGAGTACGTCGGCCGGCTGCTGGAGGAGTCGTCGGACCGGCCGCTGTACCACGTCCGGGACGAGCAGTCCAGCGCCGTCATGCTGACCGACCTGACCCGGCGGAATGTGGAAATTCCAAATTCCAAATTCCCAGCACCAAACTAAATGCCAAATGCCAAATCCCAAGCCCCAAATCCCAAATCCCAAACCCGGAGCACCGAATCCTGACGGTTCTGGTTTAGGATTTGGGGCTTGGGATTTGGGATTTCCCGCGCAGCGGGCCGTGCCGGCGTTCGACGTTCACGAGTACCGGCCGAAGGCGGCCGACTACTGCGTGTGCCTGTTCGTCATCAACGAGGACGGCAAACTCCACAAGCAGCTGGCGGCGACCCGGCCGTACCTGGCCGCCGCCGACGTGGTCGTGGCCGACGGCGGCAGCACCGACGGGTCTACCGTTCGTGACGTGCTGGAGCCGCTCGGGGTGAACACACTGCTGGTCAAGGCCGGGCCGGGCAAGCTCGGGGCGCAGATGCGGATGGCGTTCGCCTGGGCCCTGGACCGCGGGTACGCCGGCGTCGTCTGCATGGACGGCAACAACAAGGACGGGCCGGACGCCATCCCGCGGTTCGTCGAGAAACTGGCCGAAGGGTACGACCACGTCCAGGGGTCGCGGTTCCTGCCGGGCGGCGTGTCGGAGAACCTGCCGCTGAGCCGGTGGGCCGGGCTGAAGTTGCTGCACGCCCCGCTCATCTCGCTGGCCAGCCGGTTCCGGTACACGGACACGACCAACGGGTTCCGCGGGTACAGCCGGCGGCTCTTGGAGGACCCGCGAGTGGCCGTGTTCCGGGCCGTGTTCGCCGGGTACGAACTGCACTACTACCTGGCGATCAAGGCGGCCCGGCTCGGGTTCCGGGTGACGGAGGTGCCGGTGGCCCGGCGGTACCCGGCCGCCGGCCGGGTGCCGACGAAGATCAGCCCGGTCCGCGGCAACCTGCGGGTGCTGAAGTGCCTGTTCGCCGCCTGCCTGGGGCGGTACGACCCACCGACGGGAAAGTGAGGAGTGGGGAGTGAGGAGTGGGGAGAACAAGATGGTGATCGAAGGAGGAGGGGATGGGGAGGGAATGTCGTCCTCACTCCTCACTCCCCACTCCTCACGTGCCGGCTGGCCAAGCCGATTTCACCTGCTCGGTCTGGCGCTGATCGGGGCCGCCGCCTTCGGGCTGACGTTCGGGTACTGGTGGACGCGACCCCGCCTCCGCCACATCGACGCGCTCGCCCACCTGCCGTGGACGTACCGCTGGCGCGACCCGGGGTTGTTCCCGAACGACATCGTGACCGACTACTTCCACCGATACCACCTGACGCCCGGCGTCCGGGCGGTGTACTACGTCCTGGTCGGCCTGGCCGGGATCGACCTGACCGCCGCCTCGCGGCTGGTGGCGGCCGGGTGCTTCGTCGCCACGTTCGGGCTGCTGGCGGCCACCGTCCGCGTGGGCGGGGCGCGGTGGCCCGCCGTCGTGGCGGGGGTGGCCGGCGGGTTGGCGCTGCTGGCCTTGCCGCGGACGGACGGGTACAGCCCGTTCTACTGGCTGGAGGGCGGCGTCTCGCGGTGCCCGGCCGCGGCCGTCCTGCTGCTGGCGGTCTACGGCCTGGCCCGGCCGAGTTCGGCCGCGGTCAACGTCGCTCTGCTGCTCGGGGCGCTGACCTACCCGCCGGCGCTGGTGATCGTGGCCGCCGCGGCGGTCATCGCCGGCCTGGCCCGCCGGCCGCGGGAGGCCGTCGGCGACCTGCTTCGGTTGACGCCCGGCGCGGCCGCCGCGGCCCTGGTGATCGGCCTGTGGTACCCGCTCGGCGTGGACGAGCGGTTCGGCCCGCTGGTGACCTGGGCGGACGTCGCGTCGGCCCCCGAGATCGCGGCCCACCACTTCCCGCACGGCCCGGCGCTCGTGACCGGGACGCTGCTCCCGTGGCTGACGGTGAACGCCCCGGCCCTGGCGGCGCTGGCCGTGCAGGCGTGTGTGGCCGGCTTCGACCGCCTGTGGCGGGCGAGCGCGACCCTGCTCGCCGCCGGGTTGGTGGCGGCCGTCGCCAGTCACGTCCTGTGGCCGCGGCTATATGACGTGGAGCGGTACATCAGCTGGCCGCAGCGGGTCGTGCTCGTCACCACGGTCGCGGCCGTCCTGGCTCGGCTGGCCGACCGGCCGGCGGCCGGCCGGCTGGCGGTCGCCGCGGTCGGCGTGTATCTGGTCGTCGCGGCGGCGGCCGGCGCGTACCGATTCTCCCGGTTCCCGCCGCTGTGGGAGGTCCCGGCGGCGGTCACCGACTTCCTCGCCGCGGCGCCGGCGGACGCCCTGGTGGCCGCCTACCCCGGCGACGGCGACGCCGTGCCGTACTTCGCCCGCCGGTCGCTGCTGGTCCACCCGGTCGCCCTGTACCCGTACCACCGGGACTTCCACCGGGAAATGGTCGCCCGGTTCGAGGCCACCCGCGACGCCGTGTACGCGACCGACTGGGCCGCCGTCCGCCGGCTCCGGGACCGGTACTCCGTCCGCTACCTGGTCGTGGACCGGTCCCGCTTCCGGCCGGACCGGTACGAGGCCATGTTGTCTCGCCACGTCTGCCTGATCCCGATGGCCGAGGCCGGGTACATGGCCGACCTGCTCGCCCGCGGCCCGGACCAGCCGTTCGTCCTCCGCAGTCCCCCGCCGGCCGCGGTCGTCGCGGAAGACGGGGACGACGTGATCGTGGACCTGACCCGACTTCCGTGAGGTGACCCATGCCCGACGCCCTGATCGGCCACACCGGGTTCGTCGGCGGCACCCTGCTGCGGCAGCGGCCGTTCGACGCGCTGTACAACTCGAAGAACGTCGAGGACATCGCCGGCAAGTCGTTCGGCCTGCTCGTCGTCAGCGGCATGCCGGCGGCCAAGTGGATCGCCAACCGCGACCCCGCAGGCGACCGAGCCGTGCTCGACCGCCTGACCGGCTGCCTGCGGCAAACCCGGGCCGAGCGC
>DASXAN010001198.1:0-1592 GCA_036406755.1 Gemmataceae bacterium | reverse complement strand
GCCAGCGGCCAGACGCTCAAGGGGTTCGGCCTGGTGAGCGGCCGGACGGCCGCCCTGGCCGGCTCGACCGTCGCCCCCGGCGGCAGCATCGGCACCCTGTCCTTCGACAGCAGCCTGCTCCTGGCCGGCACCTACCAGGCTGAGACGGCCGCGACCGGCACCCAGCTGGCCGACCAGATCCTCCTGACCGGCGGCAACCTGACCATCGACCCGCTCGCGACGCTCACGTTGTCGGCGACCAACACCTACGACAACGTGACGCCCCTGACGATCGCGTCCGTGACCGGGGGCGGCACGCTGAGCGGGACGTTCGGCACGGTGACCGGCCTGCCGTCCAACTACGCCGTGCAATACCTGCCGACGTCGGTCGTCCTCGCCCCGGTGCCGGAGCCGGGCACCCTGCTGCTGACCGCGGCGGGCGGGTTGGGCCTCGCCTGGCGGTGGCGGCGGCGGAAGTCCGGCCGGTGAGGCCGGGCGAGCCAGCCCCCGGGGCGGCGTACCGCCGCCCGCCGGGATTGGGGCGGGCCGCCCTCCCGCCTCAACGCAGCAACCGCGGCAAGTCACCCCGCGCACGGACCCCGGCGCTTTTAGACTGGCGTCCCGACCCGGGTAATAGCAGTAGCCGGGACCGCCGACGGTCCGGACCTCCAGGGCAGCGAGACAGCACATGACGTGGCGCGTCTTCACCGGTGGCCTAACCGCCCTGGCGATGTGGCTTTCCGCCGCCGGGCCGGCCGCGGCCCAGCCGGTGACCTACACCTGGGCCGCCACGTCGGCGTCCCTGTGGGGCACGCCGGCCAACTGGAACCCGGCGACGAGCACCACCGGCCCCGGCTCGCAGTCCGACCCGACCAACACCGACACGGCCGTCTTCAGCTCCGTCGGCACCAGTACGAGCATCCAGCTGAACTTCGGCACCATCGGCACCCCGCGATACCTCGGCACCATCGTCCAGGACCCGACCGACACGGTCGCCCGCACGGTCGGCAGTAACTCGGCGACGGCCGGCGTCCTGATCCTCAACGGCACCGGGGCGAACAACCTGGTCATCGACAACCAGTCCGCCGCCGCGATGACGTTCGCCCCGCAGGCCGGCGGCGGCACCGGGCCGATGACCGTGCAGCTGGTGCAGTCCAACAGCACGATCTCGGCGGCCAACGGCAGTTCGACGACCCTCACCGGCGTGGTGACGATCAGCGCCGGCGTCGGCGAAGGGGCGACGCCCTCGGGCATCACCAAGGTCGGCCCCGGCGTACTCGTCCTCTCGGGCGCGAACAGCTTCACCGGGCCGACCACCGTATCCAACGGCTTCGTCGATTACGTCGCGCCGGTGTCGCTCTACAACAACACGCCGACCAGCTGGACCGCCACCAACCTCGTCGTCCGGCCCGGGGCGGCGATGGTCTTCCGCGTCCTCGCGACCCCGACCACCACGACCGGCTTCGCCGCGACCGACTTCGACAACTTGAAGGCGCTGGGTTCGGCCACCGGCGGGTTCATGAACGGCTCCGCCATCGGCATCGACACCGGCACCGTCGGCACCAACCTGACCTATGCCGGCAACATCGGCAACACCAACGGCGGGGCGAATT
>DASXAN010001197.1:0-2176 GCA_036406755.1 Gemmataceae bacterium | reverse complement strand
TTCCCGCGTTTGAAGTCCAACGCGACCACCGTGCGGTAGGTCATGTCGCCCTCGATGCTGATGACATCACCCGGGCGGAACGTGCGAAGCTGCTCCCGCCGAAACTTCAGCCGCCAGTACCGGGCACGCTCCCGCAGCCGCCGCTCCTGCCGCCGGAGCCGCTTGATCTCGGCCAGCAGTTCTTCGACGTGCGGCTCAGCGGCCGGCCTGCTCTTGATCGTGGTGTCCTGGCCGACGACAAAACCCATGACTCAAACCTCCTCCTCGCTGCGGGCCGGGCCTCCGTGGTCCGACGGGCCGCCCGCCCGCCCGTCTGAGGTAACTGTCGGAGCCGACCAGCCGGTCGGCCCGGCCCCTCCGCCGTCCAGGCCGGCCGTGGCCGCGGTTCTTTGTGCCGGGCCAAACCGTGGCCATTGCCGGCCAGGAAACCGCACGTCCGGCGGCCGTAGGCAAAGGAGGGGCCGCACCCGCCGGCGACCGCCCCTCCCGTTGCCGCGGCCGGCCCGGGTGGCGTATCACGCCGCCAGCCCCAGCAGGGCGAACAGGCGTCCAATCTGGGCGGTTCTTGACCAAGCCGCCGAACCAATGGGCCGGCAAGCCGGTCACGCCGGACGAGGCGGCTTCAGGCCGCCCGGTAGCCGCATGGACCGCCACGCCCACATCGGCCGCGGGTTCATCGGGCTAAAGCCGTTCCGCCTGCTGGTCAACGACCGCCGGTTCCGCGCCCGGCCGATGGTGCTGGAGACGGCCAAGGAGTCGGACGAATTTTCCGACATGGACGCCGTCAACCTGTCCGTGTTGCGCGGGCTGGTGGCAAGGCCGGGATGATGCACCGACCCGGCAACCTGCTCAAGTCGGGGCGGTGGGGGTCCGATAACAATGCTCGTCACCGGGGCGGACCGCCCCGGCGGAAGTGAACCGGCCGCCGGGAAGCGGTGCCGCGGGCCGGGCGGGTATGCATCGTCGGCACGGAGTTGCCGTCCACCCCTCCAGGGGTGATCCGCCCGGGCCTGCCGCCGCCGGCCGGTCCCGACGATCCGTGGCCCCCGCCGGACGTGCGGGACACGGCTCTTTCCCCTCGGCCCGCCGGAGTGGGGCTCCGGCACAGGTTCCTACATCGCGTTCGGGCGCCGCCGAATTGACCCACTCGCTGACACCCGCGCCCGCTGCCGTCGCACCGCCGGAGCCCCCGCCGGGTCGGCCGACCGCCGGCCCTTGAATTACCCTGCCGCTCGGCTATCCCAACCCTGCGACCAGATTCACCCGCAGGATTGGGAGCCGCACATCATGGCCACCCAGCGCATCGACCGCGTCCACGCCCGCGAAATCCTCGACAGCCGCGGCAACCCGACGGTCGAGGTGGACGTCGTCCTCGCCGGCGGCGTCACCGGCCGGGCCGCCGTCCCATCGGGGGCGAGCACCGGCGCCCATGAGGCGGTCGAGCTGCGCGACGGGGACAAGGGCCGCTACGGCGGCAAGGGCACGCTCAAGGCCGTCGCCAACGTCAATGACGTGGTTGCGCCGAGGATCGTCGGCAAATCGGCCGATGATTGGAAGGCGATCGACAAGTTACTGCTGGAACTGGATGGCACGCCGAATAAGGGCAAGCTCGGCGCCAACGCCATCCTCGGCGTGTCGCTGGCGGTGGCCCGAGCGGCGGCGAATGCCGCCGGCCAGCCGCTCTACCGTTTCCTCGGCGGACCGCAGGCGAACGTGCTGCCGGTGCCGATGATGAACATCGTCAACGGCGGCAAGCACGCCGACAACACCGTGGACTTTCAGGAGTTCATGGTGATGCCGGTCGGCGCGCCGACATTCCGCGAAGCGCTGCGAATGGGTGCCGAGGTGTTCCACAGCCTCCAGGCCGTGCTGCACGCCAAGGGCCTGAGCACCTCCGTCGGCGATGAGGGGGGCTTCGCGCCGAACCTGGCGAGTAGCGACGAGACGCTGCAACTGCTGGCCACGGCCATCGAGAAGGCCGGGTACAAGCTCGGCGACCAAGTCGTGTTCGCGCTCGACCCGGCGACGACCGAACTCTACGACGAGGCGAAAAAGAAGGGCAAGACCGGCTATTGCTTCTTCAAGAGCCAGCCGGACCGGATCGCCACGACCGACGAGATGATCGACCTGTGGAAGGGCCTGTGCCGTAAGTGGCCGATCCGCTCCATCGAGGACG
>DASXAN010001196.1:0-5852 GCA_036406755.1 Gemmataceae bacterium | reverse complement strand
TGATCAGGCCGCCGACCGTGGGCACGATCAGGAGCATCCACGGGCGGAACGGGGTGGCGGCTTCCGGGATCCAGCTGACGACGGCCTCGCCGAGCGGCCCGGCCGGGTGGTAGCCGGCGAAGGCGCCGAGCGACCCGGCGAGGACGACCTGACAGGCGACGGCGAACACGACCGCCCCGAGCCCGGCGACGACGCCGACGAGCAGGGCGGAGCCGAGCATCCGGGCCTGGGACCGGATGCGGCGGCGGGAGAGGGTCAGGTACTCGGGGAACCAGCGGAGCGGGTTGGCGGCGTACGGGCGGGTCGGGTCGGACATGGGGTCATCGTAGGAGGGGGCCGGCGAAGCGGCGCAAATCGAGGTTTTGTGACACAACGCCACTGAAGCAGGGCGACCGCGGCCAGGGGTTTCCACCGGGTCGGACGTCTCGGAAAGAAAAAGCTTGCATTCGCTTAAGTCCGCTATTAGCATCCTCGGGAACCCGCCCAACGGATCTTTTGCGGTCCATGGCATTGGATGGGAAAAATGCGATCCAAATCTCTGTCATTCGTGCTGGGTGCCGCGGCCTTCGCACTGGTTGCTTCTGACGTCAGGGCTCAGCCCGTCAACGTCCTCTCGCCGTCCGATTTCGTCATTGGGATCGACAACAACCGCAACCGGGTCGGCAACACGAACACCGGCGCCGAGGGGCCGACGTCCGCGTTCGACGGCAACCCGGCGGGCGATACGAAGTGGTTCTCCGCCGCCCGCGAGTTCGGCGGCCTGATCATCACGCCCGCCGGCGGCCCGGCGACCGTGCAAAGCCTGCAGTTCACGACCGCCAACGACTCGCCGAACCGCGACCCGGTCACGTTCCAGCTTTTCGGCACGAACAACCCGGTCACGACGGTGAACAACGGGTCCGGCCGTGAAGACGTCTGGACGTTCCTCGGTTCGGGGAACACCGGCTTCGCCACCAGTAACCTCGCCGCGACCGTCCGCAACACGGCCGTGGCGCCGGTCGACGTCACGAACGGCACCGCCTTTTCGTCGTACAAGATCGTCTTCCCCGCCCTGCGGCTGGGCGATACGAACGCCAACACGCCGAGCAACCCGAACGGCCTGCAGATCAACGAAGTCCGGATGTTCAACGCGCCGGCCGGCGGCGGGACGAACGTCGCGCTGAACCCGACGGTGGCGATCGCCATCGACCAGCACGACAGCGCCTCCCCGCCCGCCGAAGGGCCGCGGAACGCGATCGACGGCGCCGCCGGCACCAAGTACCTGAACTTCGGCCGCGAGGGCACGGGCCTGATCATCACGCCGGCCGCCGGCGCGACGACGGTCGGCGGCCTGCAGATCACGACCGCCAACGACGCGCCCGGCCGCGACCCCGCGTCGTTCGAGCTGTACGGCACGAACGGCCCGATCACCAGCGTCGAAAATTCCGACGGCACGGCCGAGGCGTTGTGGACGTTGATCGCCAGCGGCGGCCTGAACCTGCCGGGCGATCCCGCTATCGGCACCGACCAGCGGGGCGTGGACGGCCCGGTCGTCACCTTCGCCAACAGCACGGCCTACACGTCATACAAGATCATTTTCCCGGACAACAAGTCCGACGTGGCGAACGCGGACTCGATCCAGTTCGGCGAGCTGCGGCTGTTCGCCGCCGTCCCCGAGCCGTCGTCGTTGGCCCTCGTCGGCGTCGCCGCGCTGGGCCTGCTCCGCCGTCGCCGTCGCCGGGCCTGATGGTTCGAAGGGGAACAAGGGGACGTTCATCGTTTCCCGGCCGACCGTGGCCGGGAGACGATGAACGTCCCTTTTTCCTTCCCTCGCAGGTCTTGCGAAACTCCGTCTCGCGGCCGTTCGATAAAGAAGGAAAGGAGTTTCGGAACGCCGAGAATCGGAGGCGTACGATGGCCCCACCCGACCCCGTCGCCGCGTTCATCGACGCCGCGTGCGTCCCGCTCGACGCCGGCCACGCCACCGGCGGCCTCGAGGCCGCGAACGCCGTCCTCGCCACCCACCCGCACGTCGCGTCCGCCAGCGTCCACACCGCCGCCGTCCTCGGCGACGACGCGGCCGTCCGCCGGTTTCTCGCCGCCGACCCGGCCGCCGCCACCGCCGCGGGCGGCCCCCGTGGCTGGGACGCCCTGACGCACCTTTGCTTCTCCCGCTACCTGCGGCTGGACCCGACCCGGTCCGACGGCTTCGTGCGGGCGGCGACGGCCCTGCTCGACGCCGGGGCCGACGCCAACACCGGCTGGCGGGAGCCGAACCACCAGCCTTACCCGACCCGGGAGAGCGCGATCTACGGCGCCGCCGGCGTCGCCCATCACGCCGGCCTGACCCGCCTGCTGCTCGAACGCGGGGCCGACCCGAACGACGACGAGACGCCGTACCACGCCCCGGAGGGGTACGACCTCGCCGCCCTGGCGGCCCTGGTGGAGAGCGGCAAGCTGACGGCCGACAGCCTGGCGACGATGCTGCTCCGCAAGGCCGACTGGCACGACCACGACGGCGTCAAGTATCTGCTGGCGCACGGGGCCGAGGCGAACCGCCTGACCCGCTGGGGCTACACGGCGCTGCACCAGGCCGTCCGCCGGGACAACGCCCTCGAGACGGTCGAGCTGCTGCTGGACCACGGGGCCGACCCGGCGCTGCCGAACACGCTCGACGGCCGGTCGGCGGCGGCGCTGGCGGCCCGGCGGGGGCGGGGTGACGTGCTGGCGGCGCTGGACCTGCGGGGCGTGGCGGTCGGGCTCGCTGGCGTCGAGCGGCTGATCGCCGCGTGCGCCCGGGACGACGCGGTCACCGTCGGGTCGATCGCTGCGGCCGAGCCGGGGCTGGTGGCCGAGGTGGTGGCGATGGGCGGGACGTTGCTGGCGGAGTTCGCGGGCAACGGCAACACGGCGGGCGTCGGCCGGCTCCTGGACCTGGGCGTGCCGGTGGGGGCGGTGTACCGGGAGGGCGACGGCTATTTCGGGATCGCGCCGGACAGCACGGCGTTGCACGTGGCGGCGTGGCGGTCGCGGCCGGAGACGGTGAAGCTGCTGATCGCCCGCGGGGCGGCGGTGGACGCGGCGGACGGCCACGGCCGGACGCCGCTGATGCTGGCGGTGAAGGCGTGCGTGGACTCGTACTGGACGGAGCGGCGGACGCCGGAGTCGGTGGCGGCGCTGCTGGCGGCGGGGGCGTCGGCGGCGGGCGTGGCGTGGCCGTGCGGGTATGGGGAGGTGGACGAGCTGCTGGGACGCCGTCAACAAGCGGGCGGCGGGCCAGACAACCGGTGACACAACCAATCTGGCCGCAGAGCAATGTCCCCAGCCGGTTCGTGCTCACCCTGCCGTTCCGTGAGGCCACCGCGGCCCACTTCCGCTGCTAGCCGTCCTGTGGTATACTGTTCTGCGACACTTCCCCCGGTCCAGTTGCTGGGCGTCCCGTGCGGTCCTGACGGCCGCGCCTCCGGTAGAGCGTACGTTCCGAACCGCGACACAAGCCCCCAGGGCCAAGGGCCGTCCTGTGGATTACTACGAATTCGCGTGCACCGGCACGCCCTCCATGTTCGTCGCCACCAGCGACCCCGACCCGGCACGCATCCCCGCCGCCGGCTTTCAGTGCTGCCGGCGGTGGGGACCAGCGCGCACGTTCAAGCTCGGCGACGGCTCCCACGTCGCCGCCCTCGACGCGGCAATCAAAGAGCGGGTCGCGGCCGAAGGTTATTACATCTACTTCCAGCGGCAGGCCAGCCCGGTCCCCGACCGGATCGGCAGCCCCAAACGGCTTGCGGCTGGCCGACACCCCGGGTAGCCCGGGGCCGGCCCCGCGAACCGGCGGGGGTTGATGAGCAGCGGCCCGGATTCCGTCGAAGGACGCCGGGCCGTTTTCGCGCGCCCGCCGCCGAGAAGGGCGCAACGTGCGGGGTGACTGGTTCGGCGGCGCTTTGCCACCGGCTGCCCGATCCGCAGTCAAGCCACAACCTCGCAGTTTGGGAGGGCTTGCCGCAGCTGCTCGACTGCCGTCGAAGACAGACGACACTTTGTCACGTTGAGCCGTCTGAGCGAGGTCAGTTGGCGCAACGACTCAAGCACCTTGTCGGTTGTGTTGGTCTCTGCAAGGTCAAGTTCCCACAGGTGCCGGAACGCTTGCAGCGAACACAGGCCCGACTCGGTGACGTACTTGCACCTGAATAGTGACAAGCTAAGGAGCGTCGCGCGGTCGGTGAGGTGGGCCAAAGCGCCGAGACCTTCATCCGAGAGGCCCCAATCGGCAGAGAACTTGTACACCTCACCCGGTTTGAGTTTGACGGTAGCCGGGGTCACTTGCCCCTGCGAGCGATTGCCAAACCTTTCGCCCGGCCGGTCCTTCCGCCCTTGCCACCGCCCGGCCACAGGAATCTCGACCTGCTCTCCCTCTGCTTCCGGCTTTTTCAGGGGTGCGAGCAAGATGTCTCGCAGGCAGTACTCCAGCGCGCCCTGCAGCTTTTTGCGTTCCGGAGCACGCTCGGAATCGCCCGGCGGCGCGTTGTACGTGAGTACCCTCTTGAGCCGAAGGTCAAATGGGAGCCGTTCAACGGCGCCAAAGGCCGTGTTCATCACCATGACGATGCGATGCGGTCCCAGGGCCTTGAGTGCGTAGCCGAGTTCGATGAGCACGTTCGGATTGGGTGTCAACCTCTTATCGTCCCGGGCTCCCTGGTTGATGATCGAGACATCACAAACGAAGATCAGAGCTTGATCGATTTTCCCGAAGATAGTGGAAGAGATATCCGGGCTGCCGGGAACACCAGCCGTGTCGCGGTCCACCACCGGCTCAACTTGAACGCTCCCGTCCTCGCGCAGCGTCTTCGTTGCGGCTTCGAGAGCGGTCTGAATGAACCCCCTGTTCGTCGCGTTGGGCAAGTCGGATTGCCAAGAGTAAAAAACCGTGTCTGCCATTGCGCTGTCGCTCACGCCATCTCGGTACCGGACGCACCCGACCCGCCGAATGACCAGCTCAGCAGCCAGCACACGTGGGAGGAACCGTTCTGGCGAGCGGAGCCGTTCATCGCGTGGCGGGTCTGCTGGACCGAATGGTTATGCGCCGTTCTGAATCAGAACGGGCTTGAGTGCCACGGACATCGCATACTCAAACAGCTGAACGCCCCGGGGGAGTTCGGAGCACGCGAGCAGCAGGTCGTCACTGATTTCTCGTGCCACGATTACCCCTCGGACGCGCTGACCTGCCCTTACTTTGTTCTTGCGCACCCACGCCATGTAGCGCATCAGCTGGCCGACCACCCGGTCGTAGCCGCGCGACACCTTGAGTTCAACGACGACGAAATCGCCCTTCTCCGAGGCCGCCAAGATGTCGATGAAGCGACCGCCGACAGGGAACTCGATGCCGGTTACGCCCGAGGCTTCGTCCACATAGAGAGTCAGCCCCGGCTCGATCAAGGAGAGATTCTTGGCCAAGTAGTTTCGCAGGTCCGCCTCATAGGCGAATTCGGTCGAGGATTCTTGGTCCCCATCGTGCGCCCCATCCAGTTCATCGGCTGTGCCGGAGGGTAAGGCGTACCCGGCCTCGCTCTTCATGACAAGGCCGCGCTTGACAAGCGAATTCAGGTGGTTGTAGCAGGTGTCATCGAGGCCCGCCTCCGCCATAATCTGCTTCATCTTCTTCGGCACGGCCGTCAGGACGGTATTTGCCTTCGCCTGCTTGCTGCCTTGGCGGCTGCCGAACCTATCCTGAGCATTCGTGGCAAGTGACACTTGGTTAATCTCCGCAATGGGTAGACGACGTTCGGGGTTGCGCGGAGGCACATAGTTTGTTATTAGATTGCGCGTCCGCAATCGATCACGCAAACCCGCCTGGTTCGCTAGGACGGCTGCAACAG
>DASXAN010001195.1:0-1517 GCA_036406755.1 Gemmataceae bacterium | reverse complement strand
GGCCGCCCGGTTCCGCCGGCTGGCCCGGGACTACGAGCGGCTGGCCGAGACGTTGGCCGGCTGGCACTGGCTGGCGTTCGTGGCCCTCATGCTCCACCGGGCCACCCTCACAGGGCCGATCGGTTCATAACAGGCTCTAGGCATGGTGGCACATATTGTCTGGTACTGCCTGAACGTCATGGGTCGCTGAGATAAGCGCCCCCAACCTTTTCAAACTGTACCGGCACCCGAAACGGCTGCCGGTAGCATCCCGCCCCGCCGCGCGGTAGGCTGGCCCGGAGCGGGTCGCCGCCCCGCCGATCCGCGTCCGGAGGTCGCGCCATGAGACGAACCTTCCTCCGAAGTGTGGTCGGCATCGCTCTGGCCGCTTGGGTGGCGGCTCAGCCCGCCGCCGGGCGGGACGACACGGCCGCCGGGACCGACCCAGCCGAGCGGCTGACCGAGGCCCACGACCTGTACCTGAAATGGCAGGCCGCCGTCCGGGCCCGAGACCACGACGAGATGACGAAGCGGTCGGCCCGGTTCAACGCCGCTCTCCAGGGCATGGCCGACGACCTGACCGCCATCTCCCCGGAGCAGGGCCAGCCGGGCAAGTACACTCAGTTGACCCTGAACGGCTCCCGGACGTGGCTCGACGCCATCCGCTTCCACACCCCCGCCGGCAAGTCGGCCTGGGACCTCGACTGGGAGTTCGTCGTCCCCTCCGGGGTCCACGTCCAGTGGTACATCATTCCCCGCACCGGCAAGATGCAGGGCTTCACCACATTCCACTCCGAGAACGACTACCGGGAGGCCGGCGTGAACCTGCCGGCGAAGAACTTCCGCGTCGTCCAGCCGCTGCACGGCGGCGTCCTGCAACCTGCCTCCGAGTACATCATCTGGTTCCGCTTCGACACCAACGTGCCGATGGACGCGCACGTCCGCATGGGGCTGACCGAGGCGACCGCCCCGAAGCCGTGACCATTGCCAGGGCCGCGCATACGATGACGGCCGGCCGGCGTTGTGCCGGCCGTCAGCCGGAGGACAGGCCGCATGCGCGCCGCGTTGTGTCTCGCCGCCTTGATGGTCGTCGCCGCGCCGGTGTGGGCGGCCGACCCGCCGACTGGCGACCTCGTTGCCCGGGCCAAAGCCGCCGCCGGGGACAAGCCGTTCGGCATGATCGTCCGCATCAAGGTGAAGCCCGACGGCGTCAAGCGGTTCGAGGCCGCGGCCGAGCGGTCCGTGGCCGCCACCCGCAAGGAGAAGGGCAACGTCGGCTACGAACTGCACCGCGACCTCGAAGACGCCGGCGTCTACTACTTCATCGAGAAGTGGCAGAGCCCGGCCGCCCTGGCCGAGCACCTCAAGGCCGATTACGTCCGTAACCTGCTGGAGACGGCGGGCGAGGTGGCCGACGGGCCGCCGGACATCCGCTTCACGGCCGCGGCCGGCAAGTAGGTCCGGTGGCCTCATTCGGGGTAGGTCCGGCGAGCCGAGCCGGACCGGGTGCCGCTCGGCTCGCGGCACCTACCCAAACC
>DASXAN010001194.1:0-2998 GCA_036406755.1 Gemmataceae bacterium | reverse complement strand
CATCGGCCGGAACATCTTCCCCTCGACCCCTTCGAGGGTGAGGATCGGAAGATAAACAATCATGATAATCAGCTCGCCGAACATCGTCGGCTTGCGCACCTCGATGGCGGCGTCGCGCACGACGGCCAGGCGCGGGCGCCCGGTGCGGTCCTGGCCGAGATGGCGCACGCAGTTCTCGACCATGACGACCGAGCTATCGACGACCATGCCGAAGTCGATTGCGCCCAGGCTCAGCAGGCTAGCCGCGATGCCGAACCGCCACATGCCACTGAAGGCAAAGAGCATCGACAACGGGATGGCCAGGGCGACGATCGCGGCGGCCCGGAGGTTGCCGAGGAAGGCGAACAGCACGGCGATGACCAGCAGCCCGCCCTCGAACAGGTTGTTGCGGACGGTGCGGATGACGTGATCGACCAGCTCCGTCCGGTCGTACACCGTCTCGACTTTGACGTTGCGGGGCAGCGTGGCCCGGATGTCGTCCAGCTTGCGCTTCAGGCCCCAGGTGACTTCGTGACTGTTCTCGCCCATCGTCATGAAGCCGAGGCCCAGCACGACCTCGCCGTTGCCGTCGGCGGTGACGGCCCCGCGGCGGACTTCGTGCCCGATTTCCACGTCGGCCACGTCCCGCACCCGCACCGGCACGCCGTCATGGGCGGTGACGACGATGTTGCCGATCTGCCCGACCGTGGCCGTCCGCCCCAGGCCGTGGACGAGCAGCATTTGGCCGTTCTGGCGGATGTTCCCGCCGCCGACGTTGCGGTTGTTTTTGTCGACGGCGGCCACCATCTGGTCAAAGGTCAGGTCGTGCTTGATGAGCCGGGCCGGGTCGATGCGGATTTGGTACTGCTTCTCGTACCCGCCCCACGAATTGACTTCGGCCGTCCCGCGGACGGTGCGGAGCTTCGGCCGGATGACCCAATCGTGAATCGTCCGCAGTTCCGTGGCGTCGTCGCCCTTGCCGGTGACGACGTAGTGGAACACTTCGCCCAGCCCCGTACTGACCGGCCCCATCCTCGGCCGTTCGACACCGATCGGCAGTTGTGCCCCGCCGAGCCGTTCGTTGACCACCTGCCGGGCGAAGTAGATGTCGGTTCCGTCGTCGAAGGTGACGACCACCTGCGACAGCCCGAACTTCGACACCGACCGCAGCGTTTCCAGCCGCGGCAGTCCACTCAAGACCTGTTCGACCGGGAAGGTGATTTGCTGCTCGACTTCCTCCGGGCCCAGCGCCGGAGCGACGGTGTTGATTTGCACCTGAACCGGCGTCGTGTCCGGGAAGGCGTCGATGTCCAGCCGCAGCATGGACACCGCCCCGACGGCGGCGCACGCCAGGGCCGTCACGATGACCGCGAAGCGGTGCCGCAGCGACAGGTCGATGATCCAGTTCAGCACGTCCGTTGCTCCATTCGGCGTTTGGCGAGGCGACGCTGCCGGCCCGACCGGGCCGTTACTTGTGGCACCCTCACCCTTCGCCCAGGTTGCCCCGCAGCAGCTCCGCCCGGAGGACGGCGCTCCCCTTCACGGCGACCAACTCCCCCGGCAGCACGCCGGCGATGATCTCCGTGTTCTGCGCGTTCGCCGCCCCGATCCGCACCGTGCGGGTGTGGAACACCTTGGGCGAGCCGTCCTTGAGAAAGTCCTTGTCGCGGACGAACACCACGAAGCAATCGCCCTCCCACTGAACGGCCCCGTTCGGGACCACGAGCGCTTGCTTTTCTTCCCGGAGAATCACCCGCCCGGCCCCGAAGGTGTTGGCCTTCAACCGGCCGGCGGCGTTGTCCAGTGCGGCCCGCACCTTGACGGTTCGCGTCTTGTGGTCCGCCTCCGTGCTGACCCATGACACGGCGCCGGCGGCTTCCTCCTTGCCCCCGTCCGGCCGGAAGCGGACCGGCTGACCGAGCTTGATCCCGCCCGCGTCCTCGAGTCGCATGTCGAGCGTCAGCCACAACCGCGAGACATCGACCACGACGCACAGCACCTTGGCCGGGTCCACGACCTCGCCGGCGACCACGTCGCGGGAAACCACCACGCCGTCCAGCGGGGCCGTGACCGGCAGCAAATTGCCGTTGGCGGTCGCCGGGTCCAACGAGTCGGCGAGCGGCTTCGGGATGCCCAGGAACCGGACGTAGTCGGCGAGTTGATCGTCGGCCACGGCGTCCAGGCCGGCCGATTGCACCGGCAGGCCGAGATTCGTCAGGGCTTGTTGGGCCGCCGCCAGCCGGATGCGGGCTTCGCTCAGGGCGGACTCCGCCTCCTGGATGCGGTACTCGCTCGTCGCCCCCGACCGGCCCAGCTTCAACAGGCTCTCCGCCGTCCTGGCCCGCAACCGCATCTGCGCCGCGGCTTGCAGGAACTCCGACTTGGCCCGCCCGACGTCGGCCGCGTCCACCAGGGCGACGACCTCACCGCGGCGTACCCGGTCGCCGACTTGCCTGTAGGCCCGCACCACGGTTCCGGGCACGCGGGCCGACAGCCGGGCGGTGCGGGTCGGGTCGTAGGTGATCTCGCCGCTGCCGCCGACCGCCTCCGCCATCGGGGCCGTCCACACCGGCTCGACTTCCACGCCGGCCTTCTCCACGGCCGCCGCGGACGCGAACTGAATGCGGCGGTCGTGCAGCTTGCAGAGGTTGCTGTTCTCCGGCCGGTCGGCGAACTCCAGCGCCCGTTTGGCCCGGTCCAGGTCGGCCGCCGTCACCGTGGCCCGCCCGGCGACCTGGGCGACCTCCGGATGTTCCAGCGGGCAGTCGTGGACGCCGTGAACCTTGCACCAGCCGAACGCCTTGGGCCGGGGCATCAGGTTCGAGTTGCACTCGACGCACTCGGACTCGGGAACGCTGTGTTCGTCGCACCAGTCGTCGTTCGCGCCGAGCGGGCCGCCCGCCAGCGCGGAGAACTTCGGCAGCGCCCAACCGGTGTGGTGGCCCCAGGCGAGCAGCCCGACGAGGGTGCCGAACACGACGACGGGCGGCACGGTGCGTCCGAGCCGATCGAACCAGCG
>DASXAN010001193.1:0-5373 GCA_036406755.1 Gemmataceae bacterium | reverse complement strand
GCTCCCCGCCGTGGCAGGTCAGCTCGGCCCCGTCGGCTCGGCCGGGCGGCCGGGACTGGAGCGTGACGCGGGCGACGCCGCCGACGGAGGCCAGCGCCTCGCCGCGGAAGCCGAGGGTGCCGATGTGCAGCAGGTCGTCGGCGCAGGCGAGCTTGCTGGTGGCGTGGCTGGCGAACGCCAGCGGCAGGTCGTCCGGGGCGATGCCACAACCGTCATCGACGACGCGGATCAGCTCCGCCCCGCCCTGCTCCAGGTCGATCTCGATCCGCGTCGCGCCGGCGTCGATGGAGTTTTCGAGCAGCTCCTTGACGACGCTGGCCGGCCGTTCGATGACCTCGCCGGCGGCGATCTTGGTGACGACGGTCGGCGGCAGCTGGCGGATGCGGGCCATGCCCCAGGGATAGCCGATCCCACCGCCGGCCGCAATGTCGGGTGGCGGCACTGGTTGCCGGCAATTCGCTTGACGAACCGCTCCGGTCATGAGATTTTGGTGAGAGACTCTCGCCCGAACGTCCCTCTCCCGCCTGGGACGACTCGCACTCGTCCGCCCATTTGCCCGGGAGGTTAGTTCATGATGCGCCGCCGGTCCGCGTTCACGCTCATCGAGCTACTCGTCGTCATCGCCATTATCGCCATCCTGATCGGGCTGTTGCTCCCGGCCGTGCAGAAGGTGCGGGAGGCGGCGGCCCGCACCAAGTGTTCCAACAACCTCAAGCAGATCGGCCTGGCCCTGCACAACCACGCGGGGGTGTACGGCCCGTTCCCGCCGGCGTACCGCAACAAGCCGCCGACGGCGTTCGACTACATCCCGGGCTGGGGCTGGGGAGCGATCATTCTGCCGTTCGTCGAACAGGACCCCTTGTACCAGCAACTGAACGTCCAGAACTCCCTGTTCGGCGGCGGGGGCAACCCGGCCAACCCGACGCCGCTGACCAAGACGCTGCTGAAGATCTACCGCTGCCCGTCCGACACCGGCCCGGACCTGAACACCTTCCGGAACAACTTCCCGACGTCCAACTACCGGGCCGTGTGCGGCTTCGACGACGCCGACGGGCTGTTCGTGACCAACGCCGACCGGGGCGGGGTGATGTTCCAGAACAGCAAGATCCTGCCGACCGACATCAGCGACGGGACGTCCAACACGCTGGCGGTCGGCGAGTGCATGTTCGACGACGTGACGGGCAAGTGGGCGGCCATCTGGCCGGGGATGATCGGCCTGTACAACGGCAGCGTGATGATCAGCTGCACCATGTGGCAGGTGGACGACGCCAGCGCCGACATCAACGGCCCGGCCCCGCAGGCGTTCAGCAGCCGGCACCCCGGCGGGGCGTTCTTCGTCTTCTGCGACGGGTCGGTGCGGTTCTTCCGCGAGGGCGGCAACGTCCAGAACCTGAAGTGGCTGGCCGGCCGCCGGGACGGGCACGTCGTCCTGCCGGAGTTCTAGGGCGCACTGCCGGCGAGCGGCGGGGACAAGCCCCGCCGCTCGCCCGGCCCGCCGTCATTCCGCCGCCACCACCTCGCCGCCGGCCCGCGTCCCCAGCGCCCGCCAGGCCGACATCCCCATGCCATTCCGCACGGCCCGGACCGACCCGTCCATGAGCAGGGCGTTGACGCACCCCGGGTGGTAGCTGCGGGCGGTGACGGCCGCGTACGTGTCGCCGGTGTTCGCCTCCGTCGCGCTGACGAAATCCACGTCGTACGTCACCCCGCCGCTCGTGTAGGCCACGACCGCGTTCGGCGGGAAGGCGGTCGTGAACCCGGTTTCATGCACCTTGCCGTCCACCCATTCGGCGTGCGTTTTCTTCGTCGGGTCGAACGCCCCCACCGACAGGCCGGGCACGCCGAAGGGCGGCGTCGTGGTGCTGCCGTCCGGCGGCGGCAGCGGGGTCGGGAAGGCGGCGGTGGTCAAACCGCCGGCCGTGCGGGTGGTGTAGCCCTTCACCTCCGCCAGTGCGAGGGTGTTGCTCAGGCCGTCGGCGAAATCCAGGGCGGTGAACCCGCGGTTGGGCGCGAACGCCCCGTCCCCGATCGTCATCCCGCCCGCCTTGTTCGTCAGCACGGCCCAGGTGCCGAGGTTGACGGCGTAGTTGAGCGTCCAGTTCTTGTTCCCGTAGACGGGGTCGCTGCCGCTGCCGGTGTCGTTCACCTCGCTCGGACAGATGTACGTGGCGACCCGCTTGGACGTGACGAACGGCTGGGTGCTGTAGGGGGTGGCGAAGTCGATCGCCCGGAACAGGCTCTCCTGCTCGACGTACGGCAGGATACGGGCGACGGCCGACCACGGTGAGGTCTGGACGACCATCCCGCCGGCGTAGGTAAAGACGCCGTTGGGCGGCAGGGTCTTCTGGGCGTCCATGCAGTTGTGCAGGGCGAGGCCGATCTGTTTGAGGTTGTTGGCGCACTTCGTCCGTGCCGCCGCCTCCCGCACCTTCTGCACGGCCGGCAGGAGCAGGCCGATCAACACGGCGATGATGGCGATGACGACGAGCAGCTCGATGAGCGTAAACGCGGACCGGCGGATCATGCGTAAGTCCTCATGCTCTGAAATTGAGATTCAGTCTCATTAAAAAGCGTAGCGACAAAGTGCTGTATTGGCAATCCGCCCACCGTGGTTTTTGCTGACATTCAGTTTATTTTTCCTAAACTAAATGATTTCAAGAGACTTGCGTCATCAGCCGGATTCGTTCACGGTCTGCGATTCGTTCACAATCCCCACCTCGAAACTGAATGAATGAATCCTCGGCTGGCCGACGCGAGTCCGCTGGGCCGGCCCTCCGTCGTTGGCGCGGCTGCGGAGTCACCTGAGTCGGGCCTGCGCCAAGTCGTCAAAATCCCCTGGCCCACGGTACCGAGGCTATCCATCCCCCGTGCGGCCGGGGTATACTCGGCCACGGGGCCGGCGGTCATCCGCGGTGGGAAGGGGGCGGCCCATGGCTCACGACATCCGCGTCATCCCGGCGCGCGACTTCCTCCGCGCCGACGTCCACGGGTCGCTCGACTTGGCGGCGAGCAAGCAACTGCTGGCGGAGTTGGCCGCGGCGTGCGTCGGCCGGCGCGACCAGCACATCCTGATCGACACCCGCGACACCGCCGACCCGGTCCTGTCCAGCACCGACCTGTTCGAGCTGGTGCAGGCGCTCCGCAAGGTCGGGCTGGGGCTGCTCAACCGGATCGCCATCCTGCGGCGGCGGCGGTCCGCGTTCGACCGCGCCCGGTTCTTCGAGATGCTGGCCCACGAGCGGGGCCTCCAGGTCGGCGCGTTCGACGACTTCGAGGCGGCGTTCGACTGGCTCAACGGCTCGCCGCCGCACCCGGCGGCCGACTAGCCCGCCCGCGGAGGTACCCGTGCCGCCCCTGACCATCCCCGTCATCCTCGGCAGCGTCCGCCGCGACCGGATCGGCATCCGCGTCGCCCGGTTCGCCGCCGCCGCCCTGGCCGACCGCGGCCACCGCGTCACGCTCGTGGACCCGGTCGAGCACCCGCTGCCGCTGTTGGACCGGATGTACAAGGAGTTCGCCGCCGGCCAGGCGCCGCCGGTGCTGGCGGGGCTGGCGCAAATCGTCAAGCCGGCCGACGCCTACGTGATCGTCTCGGCGGAGTACAACCACTCCGTCCCGCCGGCGATGTCGAACCTGCTGGACCACTTCCTGGAGGAGTACTTCTTCAAGCCGTCGGCGATCGCCTGCTACTCGGCCGGGGCGTTCGGCGGGGTGCGGGCGGCGATGCAGCTGCGGGCCATGCTGGCCGAGATGGGCATGTCGAGCATCCCGTCGATCCTGCCGTTCCCGAAGGCGCAGGAGATGCTCGACGCGGACGGCCGGCCGACCGGCGACCGTCCCGGCAAGGCGGCGGCCCGGTTCTTCGACGAGCTGGAGTGGTACGCCAACGCGCTGAAGGCGGCGCGGGAGAAGGGCACGCCGTACTGAGGTGGCACATGCTGGCCGCGCTGGAGTGGTCCGACCTGTTCTGGATCTGGCTGATCGTCATCGTCTTTGCCGGCGGGACGGCCGCCGTGTTCCGGCCGACGGACGCCGGCCGACTCCGCCGCATCGAGGCCAAGCTCGACCTGATCCTGCGCAACCTCGGGCTGGAGTTCCAGGACCCGGCGGCGGCCGGCTTGTCTCCGGAAGTGCGGGCGTTGGCCGACGACCCGGCGAAGAAGATCGAGGCGATCAAGCTGCACCGGGAGCAGACCGCGGCCGGGCTGAAGGAGGCCAAGGACGCGGTCGAGGCGTACATCGCCGGCCGCGGGTGAGGGCGGGGGCGCGTGGAGATCGTCTACATCAACCTGGCGTCCCGGCCGGACCGCAACGACGAGTTCCTGCGACGGAACGCCGGCGTCGCCGACTTCCGCCGCACCGACGCCGTCGTCGGCGCGACGCTGCGGGCCGACGACCTGATCCGCGGCGGCGCCATCGCCGAGCCGCTGACGGCGTTCACCCCGGGCGCCCTGGGCAACGCCCTCTCGCACAAGGCACTCTGGGAGCGGTGCGCCGCCGGCGACGCTGTCCTCACCGTGGCCGAGGACGACGCGGCGTTCAACCGCCACTTTCCGGCGAAGGCCCCGCGGGTGCTGGCCGAGTTGCCGCCGGACTGGGACGTCATCCTCTGGGGCTGGAACTTCGACTCCGTCCTGCACGTCCGCATCCTGGCGGGGATCAAGGAGGCGGTGGCGTACTTCGACGCCCGGCCGCTCGGCCCGCGGGTGGCGGAGTTCCAGGCGGCCGACTACCCCGTGCAGCCGCTGCCCTTGGTCAACGCCTTCGGCATCGTCTCGTACTCCGTCAGCCCGACCGGGGCGCGGCGGCTGCTGACGGCGTGCTTCCCGCTGCGGAACGAGGCCATCCCGATCCCCGGCCTGAACCGGCAGCTGCTGAACATCTCGCTGGACGCGACGATGAACAAGCACTACCGGGCGCTGCGGGCGTTCGCCTGCTTCCCGCCGCTGGTGTGGACGGAGAACGACAAATCAACCTCGGACGTGGCGCCAGTGTAGTCGAAACCGGCGTGGTATCGCAAAGGGCCGCGGCGCCGAATTCGTGGTCCGGCCATGCGGCGGCCAAGGCTGATCGGACGGGCGGCGTCGCGCCGACGTACCGTCTGGCGTCCTGTGCTGATGCTGCTGCTACTAATGCTGTTTTGTTAGCCCCTTGATGATGTCCTTGCCGAGCTTCTTGCCGAGCTTGTTCACACCGACCTGGCTTCCCTGGACCGGCGTCTTGGTGTCCTTGTCCGTACCCTGGAGAACGACAACCTCCCTCCAGTCATCCGTGTAACTGTTGTTCGCCACCTTGTCCACCCAAACGCAATCGTTGACCGGCGTGGCGGGCCAGACCAGCTCCGGCTTGTTGGCCTTCGTGTGTCCGGTAATG
>DASXAN010001192.1:0-2407 GCA_036406755.1 Gemmataceae bacterium | reverse complement strand
TCCCGAGCCGCGCCAAATCGCGGAGCGTACCCGCCCCGTTCAAGCGCACGCGGCCGTCGGTATCTGCGTTGTTGAAGTCGGCGTATATCGTCTGCGCTTCCACGTCTCAGTCCTCGTCGTGGGCGGGGTTGGGCACGGTCGGCCTGAGCAAGGCCGAGGCGGCCTCCGGCGTCAGCCCCACCAGGGTCGCGTGGTTGGCGCTGCGTCCCGACGTCCGGACGACGTCGCCACCGGCAGCCCGGACCCGACCCACGGTAGTTACTCCAATCTGCCCGTGGGGAATACCCCGGGCCAGTTCGGCCACCGACAGGCCCGCGGCCGACTCGACCGAGACGCCGGCAGCACCGCTCGGGTGAACGCCGAAGCCTCGGTCGATGTCCTCCGGGCGGTTCCGACCGCCCCGCGCGACCAGGGCCTCGTCTGGCAACAAGCCTGCCCCTACGATTCAGAATTGAAGGCCCGTCTTTGGGAGTATCGCCGTCCGGCGGCCGGTTTGCAAGTCGGGACGCCACTCGCCGAACGAACTTGTCACCGACCGCGGCGGCACGGCGATCGCACGCCGTGCAGGTGAGGATCGCGACGCCGCCCGCCGAACGTGAAGCTCAGCCGCCGGGCCGGGCGCTTCGCCTGCGACCCACCGGAACCGCTCACGCCGGCCCGGTCGGGTGCAGCGCCGGGTCCGGCGCGTGTTGGACCCGTGCGACCAACTCCGACCGGTGATGGTAAAGGACGGCGAGCAATTGCTCGTCGTCGATGTCCCACAGGGTTCGGCCGGTCTGGTCCTCGCCGAGGAACCCGAGGTGGGCCAACAGTTGTCCGAGCCGCGCGTCCGGGCACAGCTCAGCCAGCTCGGCCAGAACGGCCAAGGCCTCTTGGCGGGTCGGGGAGGTCATGGCAGCAGGTCTCCGATCTTCGGGTCCGGCCCGTAGGTCCGGCGGAGGCGGCCGATCACCTCGACCCGGACCAGCGTGCCGGGGGCGTACTTGGCGATCCGGGTGGCCCGGGTCACTCCATTGTAGATGACCAGGACCCCGTCTGCGGCCTCATAGACGACGATGGGCGGCATGCCGGCCGCCGATGCCCCGAACCGGGCGACCTGGCGGGCCAGCTTGACCGGGTCGGCCCCGAGGCGGGAGGACGGGACGCGAAGCTCGCGGGGGTCCACATCGAGGAAGTACGACGGCATGGCGCCGAGTCTACCCGCTCGGCCGTGTCGGTGATAGCCCGCGGCCGAACACGTTCGCCACCGGCCGCCGCGGCGGTGACGTTCACCCTGCAATCACTGCCCGCCGCCGCGGTCCGTTGCGCGTGGAAGTTCGGCCGCGGCCCCCCGTGGTGCCCGTGGTATTGCCTTGTGCCGCGGCCGGCCCGGGCGACCACTCCGTCGGCCGCACGTCTGGCAGTCCCTGAATCACGGGGTCATCCGGCAGGGCCTCTTTGCAGAGGGCAAGGAGCTTGGCCCGGTCCCCCCGGAAGTGCCGGAGCATCCAGTTCGCCCAGTCCCAATCCCCGCTTCCGAGGTGCATGGCCAGCACGTCGCAGTTAAAGCAGACCAGCACCTCGACACACTGGTCGCCCCGCCACACCCGGAAGGCGACCCCCGGCTGAATGCCACACTTGTACTCCAACGGGGGCTGGCCGATGACCACGTCGGCCAGCCGGGCGGCGAAGTCCGCGCCGAGGTCCTTGCCCTGGGACAGGATGGGGTAGTGGTGGCCGATTCGCGGCCCGCCGGTCGGCGGCCGGGGCGGGTCGTCGGGGTCCACCCGGAAGACCTCGACCCGCGTCCCCTCCCGGAGGACCACCCGGCCCTCGCGGCCAATCCCCTGTCCGTACTCAACGACTTCGCTGCCGATCCAGATCACCAGCGCCGCGCCGGCCGCGACACCGACAACCCAAATCAGTCGCCGCCGCCGCATGGTAACCTCCGTCCGCGGCCGAACCATATTGTTCACCCGGCTCCCCCGCCGTTGATCCTCCCGGCGGGACGCCCGCAAGCCGGCAAAGCCGGCCCACAACCACTTTACATCCGTGCCATCCACCAATCTCTGGCTCCCGGCCGCGCGCAATGTGGCGGGCCGGTCCGTTGATCCGCGGCAACCGGCTGGGCCGCCGTTCATCTCCGGGCCGCGGCGAGTACTGCGGCTCCGCCGTCAGTCACACAGGCACAATACGACCTTGCCTTGCGACGCCGCATGACGACAGACCTCCGTGAACCGCTGAAGTACCCGGTGGACCGGGGGGTCGCCGGCAAACTTCGGCAGCACGTCTTGCAATTCCATCACAAGTTGGCGAAGGTCTGCACCGGAGTACCGGGCGTCGGCGTAGTAGTCTTGCATCCGGCGAAGGAGCGGACACCGTTGGATAACCGGCACGCCGCCAAAGAAGATGGCGCGGTGAATCGGCT
>DASXAN010001191.1:0-1875 GCA_036406755.1 Gemmataceae bacterium | reverse complement strand
GGTTACCGTGTCGAGAAGGTCACGTTCCAGACTCGGCCCGGCATCCGGATGACCGCGAACCTCTACCTGCCGGATAAGAAGGGGAGGCTGCCGGCGATCCTGCATGTCCACGGTCACTGGAAGGGGGCGAAGCAGGACCCGGTGGTGCAGGCCCGGTGCATCGGGGCGGCGAAGCTCGGGTTCTTCGTCCTCTGCGTGGACGCCTTCGGGGCCGGCGAGCGGGGCGTCGGCACCGCCCTCGGCGAGTACCACGGCGACATGACCGCCGCGACGCTCCTGCCCGTCGGGCTGCCGCTCTCGGGGCTGCAAGTCTACGAGAACATGCGGGCGGTCGATTACCTGCAATCGCGGCCCGAGGTGGACAGCGACCGCATCGGCATCACCGGGGCGAGCGGCGGCGGCAACCAGACGATGTACGCCGGGGCGTTCGACGACCGGCTCAAATGCGTCGTGCCGGTCTGCGCGGTCGGCAACTACCGGGCGTACCTGCACGTCGCCTGCTGCGTCTGCGAGGTGGTGCCGGGGGCGCTGACGTTCACCGAGGAGGGTGACGTGCTCGGCCTCGTCGCCCCGCGGCCGCTCCTGGTCGTCAGCGCGAGCAGGGACGGCATCCAGTTCGCGCCGGCGGAGGCGGCCAGGAGCATCGAGCGCGCCCGGGCGATTTACGGCTTGCACGACGCCGGCGACGCGCTCAAGCACACGGTCATCGAGGACGTCCACGGCTACAGCCGGCCGATGCGGGAGGCGATGTACGGCTGGATGGCGAAGTGGCTCAAGGGCGAGGGCGACGGCTCGCCGATCCCGGAGCCGGAGCACAAGACCGACGACCCGGAGACGATCCGCTGCTACCCGGACCCGGCGAGGCGGCCGCAACCGTGGCTGACGCCGACGACGTTCGCCGCCCGGGCCGGCAAGGCGCTCGTCGAGGAGAACTTCGCCCAGCTGCCGGAGCACCCGGAGGAGTGGGAGTCGTCGGCCGTTTACATGCGGAGCCAGCTGGCCAAGCTGCTCGGCCCGATGCCGACGGCGGACAAGGCGGCGGCCGGGCTGACGGACACGACGGCCGACGGCGTCACGACCACGACGCTCACGCTGACACCGGAGCCGGGCCTGCCGATGGACGTGACGGTGCGAACGGCGGCGGGGCCGGCCGGGCCGCGGCCGGCGTGCGTGCTGCTGCACCTGGACGGCCGGGACGTGACGCTGAAGCACCCGCTGGCGGCGGAGCTGGTCAAGGCCGGGTGGGCGGTCGCCGTGCCGAACCTGCGGGCGACCGGGGCCGCCAAGCCGCCCGGGAATGCGGTCCATTTGGCGGCCGACCACAATCCGGCCGAGCACGCCCTGTGGATCGGCCGGCCGATGATGGGCCAGTGGCTGACCGACGTGCAGGCGGTGCTCGACTGGCTGGCCCGCCGGCCGGGGATCGACCGCCGGCACGTGATGCTGGCCGGCGTCGGCCCGGCCGGGCTGGTGGCGCTGGTCGGCGGCGGGCTGTGGGACGACCGCGTCACCGGCGTGCTGGCGGTCGAAACCCCGGTGAGCTACCTGACGGACGCCCCGTACGGCCCGACGATGCGGATGGGCGTGCTGCTGCCGGGGATCGTGGGGGTCGGGGACGTGCCGCAGCTGGCGGCGCTGGTGGCCCCGCGGCGGCTGGTGCTGGCGGACGGCGTGTCACCGCGGGGCGACCGGCTGGCGGCGAAGGACCTGACGGCGGCGGTGGCGTTCGCGGCGGACGTGTACAAGGTCCACAAGGCGGCGGACCGGCTGACGGTCGCGGCGGGCCAGACGGCGGCGGAGCTGGTTACGGGGTTGTAATGTCTTGTAGGGTGGGTCGTGGGAGCGGAGCGACCGAGGCCCACCGACGAAAAAGAC
>DASXAN010001190.1:0-7957 GCA_036406755.1 Gemmataceae bacterium | reverse complement strand
TTCATGAGTCCGGGTCCCGTGGTCACTTGTCGGTCGCCACGACCTTGATGAGGCACTCGCCCACGGCCAGGTCCTCCCAGATGGTCGTGCGGAGGAACCGCTCCGGCATGTCGTGCAGCTCCAGCTCGTACAGGCCGGTGACGCGGTACGTGTCCGAGGCGGTAAACCGGAACCACCGGTTGAGGGGAACGGTCTGGCGGATCGACTCGCCCGGCTTGAGCGGCCGCAAGCTGGTCAGGCCGCCGTGGTGGTTCGGGTCGCCGGTGTCGGGGACGGCCTTGCCCAGCCCGAACCAGCCGTACGCCAGGAAGCGGAACTGGTTGTCGCGGGCGCCCCGCTGCCGGCCGCCCATGCGAAACAGGACCGGCACGTCGCCGACGTTGCAGATGTCGACGGTGAGGGTGACAGGCTCGCCGGGCCGGTACGCCTCCCGGTCCGGCGCCAGCTTGAGGACGACGCGGTGGCCGGGGTGCTTGCGGAGGATCGGCTCGGTCTTGAGGGCGGCGGCGACCTTGCGGGCCTCCTCCTCGCCGCGGAGGGTGAAGGCCAAGTCGAGTTTGCCGTCGGTGGTCTGGGATCGGCCGAACGACGGCAGGCCGACGCCGCCGGCGACGAGGACGACGGTCGCCGGTTCGCCGCGGTCCACGGCCGGGTCGACGCCGCGGAGTTCGACGGTGAACCGGGCGTTGTCGTTGGCCTGGGACCGCACTTCGGCCCGCCCCCACTTGCCGGTGCGGAGCGGGCCGAGTGTCGCCCACCCGCCGCCGCTGAGCATGACGCGGGGGCCGCCGCCGGTGGCGAGCGGGTAGATGCCGTCGGGGACCTCGGCGGCTTGACCGGCGGCGATGATGGTGAGTCCGGCGGCGCAGACGATGGCGAAGCGGGTCATGCGTGACTCCTTCGTGGGATGGCTGCACCAGTAAGACGGCGGAGGGGGCGGGGGAGTTTGACCGGGAGCGGGCTGAGGCCCGCCGGGGCGAAGTTGTGCCGCCCCGTGGGGCTGATGCGGCGATTGCTAATTGGCGAGCAGTTCCCGGGTTTCAGCCGGTGGTCCGGCGTCAATTCGCGGCGGGCGAGGAAAGGGCGCCCTGGCGCCGGCGGCGCACGCCCACCGCCGTCGCGCCGGCGGCCGCGATCATCGCCAGACTTCCCGGTTCCGGGACGGGGGTGAGGGCGCCCGGCGCCCACGTCGCGCCGGTGGCGCGGTTGACCGTCTCCGGCAGCGGGACCGTGATCGTCGTGCCGTACGTCAGCGTGACCGGGTCGAACGGATAGATGGAGATCACGTTGTTCCCGGCCACCTGGTCGGTGAGCCAGAACATCCCGCCGCCGATCGCCAGCCCGTCCGCCCCGGTGACGCCGGCGGGGAAGTCGGCGAGCTTGGTCAGCGCCCCGGTGCCGAATACGTCGATGCTGTAGATGCCGCGGGTGTAGATCCCGCCGGTGGCGGTCGTGTCGGCCGTCTGCGTGGCGTAGAACAGCCCGTCGGCGGCGTTGAAGTCCAGCCCGTCGAGGATGAGCGTCCCGCTCGACGTGCCGACGCCGGTCGGGTCGAGCCACCGGGGCGTCATCACGGAGTGCGGGGTGGCCATGCCGTCGGAGACCGTGCTGATCTCGTAGATCCCCCGTTTGAACACCGTGCTGCCGAACGACGTCCCGCCGTAGAGCTTGCCGTTCGCCCAGGCCAGCGAGTCGACGCCGGTCGCGGTGAACGTGACGTTGTCGTTGGTCCGGTACATCCCGGCGATGAACGTCGGGGCGGTGCCGACGCTGCCGAAGTCCCAGAAGTTCAGCCGGGCGGCGTCGTTGGTGTAGAGCCGGCCGTTCGCCAGGTCGGCGGCGGCGCCGTTCACTTTCTTGTTGGCCGCCGAGTTCCACAGCGTGGTCGTCTGGCCGGTCGTGACGTCGAGGTAAATGGCGGCCGGGTTCGTCGTCGTCGGCGTGGTCGACCCGAACACGAGCTGGGCGTGTGCGGCCGGGTGGAAGCCCGCCGAGAACGCCGCGACGGCGACGACCCCGACCACGCAACGAATGCCGCCCACCATGTGCAATTCCCCCACGGTTTACGCCACCAAACGCCCGAGCCAAACGGGCCGGACCGTCGCCCACGGGCCGAGCGGAATCCACGTCGCCAGGAGTGAGCTGACGAGATTGTAAGACCTCTGGGGTGGAACGCCATCGAAATGTCGGCGAAAGGGGGCCCAGGCCCCGGTGCTCCAGGGCTCGCGCCCTGGGCTACGTTGTGTCGCCCCGTTGGGGCGAATGCAAGGAGATTCGGGCTGGAGAATGCGGTATCGTGGCTCTTGGCCGGCGGGCGCGCATAATGGAGGCTTGCCCGCTTCCCCGTTTCCCCAGGACCGTCCCATGGCCGCTCAAAACCTGCTCCAGCTGTGGCATGACCACCACGCCCAGGGCCGGCCCGGCATCCCGCCGGAGGAACTTCTGCCGTATCTGGGCCAGGCGGCCGAGGGGATCGACTTCCTGAACACGCGGGAGCCGGCCGTCATCCACCGGGACGTCAAGCCCGAGCACCTGCTGCTGACGGCAGACGGACGCGTGAAAGTGGCCGGCCCTGGGCCTGGCAAGTCGGCCGAGGGGACCAACGCCGCCGTCGGGCCGGCCCAGGTCGGCATGACGCTGGCGTACGCCGCCCCGGAGCTGTTCGCGAACACGGTCACCCGCTGGACGGATCAGTATTCGCTGGCCCTGACCTATTACCGCCTGCGGACGGGCAAGCTGCCGTTTGCGGACGGGTTGGGGCCGATGCAGATCATGCAGGCCCACGCCAACGGAACGTTGGACTTCGCCGCCGTCCCGACCGCCGAGCGGGCCGTGCTGAAACGGGCCTGTGCCGTCGAACCGGACCGGCGGTTCCCGTCCTGCGGCGAATTCGTCGCCGCGTTGCAGGCCGCGGTCGCGGGCTGACCGCCGCTCCCGTTCCGCCGGCCGGCACCAATGGCCGGAGTGGCCCCAGGGCTCGCGCCCTGGGCTACGTTGTGCCGCCCCGTTGGGGCTAATGCAAATCCGGTCGTCGTCGCTCGCCCGATCCAGGGGCACCCGGCAATCAACACGAACGAGACGGCCCGCAGGTAGCCGCGGGTGCATTAGCCCCGAAGGGGCGGTACACCGTAGCCCAGGGCGCGAGCCCTGGGTCAAGGAGCCCCAATCGAATTGGTTCGAGCCCCAACGGGGCGACACAGTCTCAATCCCACACGTACCGTTCGTCCCATTCCATATCGTGTCGCTGCAGCAACTCGCGGAACTCGTCCTGATACGAAACGGTCCTGTGGTGCTCGGCCTGCGTGTCGATGTAGCGCGCCACCCGCCCGCGATGCGACCGCGACACCGAGAACGCCCCGTACCCGTTCTGCCAGGCGAATCCGCGCTGGTCGGAAAACGTCTCGTGAATCCACTTCGACGAGTTGCATTTGACGAGTCGGACCAGCTCGGACACGCTCGTCTCCCGGCCGAGCGTCACCAGCAGATGGACATGATCCGCGACGCCGCCGGCGGCGAGGAGGATGCCGGTGGTGTCGGCGACGATGCCGTGGATGTAGGCGTAGAGCTTGGGGGCAAGATCGGCCGTGATCCACGGCTCGCGGTTCCTGGTGCTGAAGACGACGTGGAGCTGGATCGCGACGAACGACTGCGGCATGGCGGCGGCTCGGTTGGGAACCCGGAACCCAGGGCTCGCGCCCTGGGCTAAGTTGTGCCGCCCCGTTGGGGCTAATGCAAGGAGATTCGGATTGGAAAGCGCGGTATCATCGCTCGGCGGCGTTGGTCGCCCGCAACCTGCGGGGACCTCCGGCGAAACGGTTCCCGCCTCACCGCCCCGGCTGCTGTTTCCACCACGCCTTCCAGGCCGCGACGGCCTTCGCCCGCTCCGTCGCCGCGGCGTTCGCGGCCGGGCCGAAATCCTGACCCGTCAGCGTCCGCAGGGCGACCGCCGCGGCGCGCACGACCCACGCGTCGGCGTCGTCCAGCACGGCGATCAGGTCGGGGATCAAGCCCTTGTCCTCCTTCATCGCGCAGGCGAGCGCGGCCGCGCGGCGGACCTCGGCGTCGGCGTCCTTGAGCTTCGCCCGCACCGTGGCCACGGTCATCCGCGCCAGCCGTTCGGCGAGCGCGTCGCGGGCCTTCCGTTGCACGTCGCCGGCGAGCTTCGGGATGACGTGCGCCAGCGCGGCCGTGTACTCGCTGCCCTTCCCGCCCCGCAACTCGGCGAGGACGGCGGCCTGCCGCGGCGGGGTCGCCGACGGCAGTTCCCCGGCCAGCCGTTCGGCGGCGGTCACCTCGGCCTCCGGGGGCGGGGCAGCCTTGCCGCCGTCCGCGTGCAGCGCCGCCTGTTTCGGTCGGGGCCGCAGGTCGGCCGTCAAGTCGGTGGCGAAGTTCGACCGCTTCAGGAAGAGCAGTGCGAAGCAGGTGTTGACCTGGGAGGTGGCGGCGAGCAGCCCGGTCGCGCGGTCGGGCCAGGAGCCGTCGGCCTGCTGGGCCCGCAGAATGGCGGTCGCGCCCGCCTGGTACCAGTCCACCCCGCCCATGACCGCGACGCCGTAGACCATGCCGACCCGCTCGACCGACCAGAGGAAATACAGCGTGCGGCTGCCGCTAAACTCCGGCTCGAGCCCGGCGGCCGCGGTCTGGGCGACGCGCGGGCCGACGTAATTCATTGCCGTCTGTACGAGCGGGTCCTTGAGCGGGTCGCGGAGTGTCGGCGGCCTGCCGTTTTTGCCCTCCGGCCACGTCTTCATTTGGGCCTCGCGGACCACGCCGGCGCCGATCGCCAGGCCGAGCAGCCCGGCGCAGGTGTTGGCCGGGCGGTCCTCCGGGAAGCCGGTCGGGGCGTACGGCCAGACGCCGTTGACGTGCGTCGCGCGAAAGTACGCCTCGGCCCGCCGCAGGGCGAAGTCGGCCGGCACGCCGTGGCGGCGGGCCACCCACGCGGCCAGCACGGCGACCTGCGTGTTGGAATTGTCCACGTCGAGCCCGCCCGGCCCGTTCTGCCGCGTCCGCAGCTTGCCCACCCGCTCGACGAGGTCGGAAGGGAGTGCGGGCCCGGACTCGCCCGGCGCGGTCTTCAACTCCGCCCGCCGGCGGACCAGGTCGCGGACCCGCTCGGCCTCGTCCGGGGGGACATCCGGCGTCGTGTAGTGCCACCCGCCTTCCGGCTTCTGGCCTTCGAGCAGCCGCACAGCCAGGACGCGGATCAAGGGGCCGTCGGCCGGGTCGCCGAGGCGGTTGAGGAGCATGATCGCCAGCGCGATCGGGTAGACGCGGTTCATCGTCGGGCAGTCGGCCCGAACCGCGGCGACCGCCTTCCTGAGTTGCTCGTCGTCGGGGCGGACGCCGCACTCGAGCAGGGTCAACGCGGCGAGGGACGTCGCGCCGGAGGTGTAGAGGCCGCCCGGCAGCTGGCCGGAATCGCCCATGCCGCGGCGCAACGCCGCGACGCCGCGGTCCACGGCGCGCTTGATCGCCGCCTCAGGTACGGCCGCCCGTGACGGCGAGCTGGCCAGGATCAGAGCAATCAAGGCGACCAAACGACAGACGTGTGGCATGACGTGATCCGGACGCGACTGGCGTACCGTTCAGGGTACCCGGCTGCGTATCGGCCTGCCACCGCCTTAGAGCGGTTTCCGGGGCGGTGGAGCGGGAGGGCGAGGCTCCTGCCGAGCCGGGCGCTGTCGGCTCGGCAGGAGCCTCGCCCTCCCGGCCCGCCGCCCGCTACGGCTCGGCGAAAAGCGCACTGACGCCACGCCGCCGCTACTTGCCCCCCGCGTCGGCCGGCGGCGGGGCGGCGGTCGCCGCCGTCCGGTCGCTCGCCTCCCGCCGCAGCTGCGGGTCGATCACCTGCTGCTTCAACAGCCCCGCCCCGAGGCCCGCCCCGACCAGGAGCAGCACCAGCACCGTCTTGCCCAACGCCCCGAACAGGTCGAACAGGCTCAGCACGATCTGCACCACCAGCCCGACGCCGACCACGCCGCCCAGGATCATCACCATCCTCGCGCACGTCACCCCGATCGGCCCCTCGATGCGGCCCAGCCACCAGCACGCCACCTCGGCCACCTGCGCGACCAGCACCGCCGGGGCCAGCGGCACCCGCAGCCACGCCGGGTAGCTCGTCAGGCCGAACACCACCCCCGTCAGGCAGAACAGCATGGCGAACGACAGCAGGTGCGTGTGCGTGGACTGGGCCAGGGCCGGCAGCGACATTGCCCCCGTGTCCACCTTGGCGTGTGCCTTGATCTGCTCGTACTTGGCTAGCGGGAACTTGGCCGCCTTGGCGTCGTCGCCGTCCGGCTGGTGGCAGCGGACGCACCGCTCCGTAAACAGCGACCGGATCTTCACCGTGCCGTCGTCGTTGAGAAAGTCCTTGGTGATGGGGCGGTCGTCCCGCTGCCGGTCCATGCGGTCGGAGTCCCAGTCGGCCCGGTGCAGCCCGCCTTGCACCCAGGCCAGCACCGCGTCCCGCTCGCCCTCCCGCTCGCGGCGGACCTCGTCCTCGGGCCGGTCCTTGATCTCCTTCTTCCAGCCGTTGGACTTGTCGGTGAACGCCCGGAACATGCTCCCCTGGCCGGTGAACGGGGTGTCCTCGTGCTCGGGGGTGCGGAGCAGGCGGGCCAGCGTGCTGACCCGCCTGGCCGGGTCCTGCTCGCCGTTGAACTTCCGCACCAGGTCGTCGCCGTTGGGCAGGACGGTGCCGGGGGTGGCGTCCTGGAAGTGGACCTGGACCAGGGCCGTGCCGTACCCCAGGGCGACGGCGACGAGGAACGCGGCGATGGTCAGCCGGGCGGCCAGGGGCAAGGCACGAAGGGTGAGGCGGTCGCGGGGGGACATGAGGACCTCCAACCGTCGCCGCTTGCGGCTATGCGGGGCGGGCGCCTGCCTGCATAGCCGCGAGCGGCGTCATCGCAGTAATTCGACCGCGGCGGCCGCCGCCGCCAGCACCCGCTCGCGGGCCTCCGCCAGCGGCCCCGGGACGGTCGCCCCGGACGCCAGCCGGTGGCCGCCGCCGCCGAACTGCTCGGCGAGTTTGGACACGTCCGCCCGCCGGGCCCGGAAGCTCACCTTCACCGCCCCGCCCGCCTGCTCGACGAAAAACAGGCGGACCTCGGCGCCGGGCAGGTTGTACTCGTTGATCATGTCCTCGGTGTCCGGCGGGATGGCCCCGGTCTCGGGGAAGTCGGCGAGCCGGACCCACGAGTACGCCACCCGCCCGCCCGCGGCCGTCGTCACCCGGTCGAGCACGCGGGCCTTCAGCTTCAGCCGCTCCAGCGTGTCCCGCTCGTACAGTTCCTCGTGCAGCGGGGTCAGCTCGGCCCCCTCCCCGACGAGGTCGCCGGCCAGGTAGAACGTCGGCTTGGTCGCGTTCGGATGGCGGAACCAGCCGGTGTCCGTCGCCACCGCGGCGAACAGGTGGTGGGCCATCGTCTTGGTCAGCGGCACGCCGAGGGCGGCGATCGCCTCGTGGGCGAGCCGGCCGGTCGCCTCCGCGGTGACGTCCACGAACCGCGCCGCCCCGAGGTCGTCCTGCGTGCGGTGGTGGTCGATGACGACCTTCTCCGCCGGCGACTCGCGGACGAACGGCCCGACGTCGGCGAGCTGGTTCCACGTGCCGGTGTCCAACACGATGATGGCGTCGCAGTCGCGGTAGCGGGCGCTCGGGGCGAACACCTCGACCACGCCGGTCGGGTCGAGGAACCCGTACTTCGGCGGCATCGGGCTGGGGATGACGCGGACCACCTGCTTGCCGAGCGCTTCGAGCGCCTCGCCGAGGGCCAGCATCGACCCCAGGCCGTCGCAGTCCGGGCGGACGTGGGTGGTGAGCAGGAAGCGGTGGTGGCGGTGGACGAACGCGACCAACGGCGACCAGTCGAGCGGCATCTACGGGGCCTTTCGCGGGGACGGTGTCAGGGCATTATAGCAGCGGGGCCGCTTGCGGCTTAGCGACCGGTCG
>DASXAN010001189.1:0-3552 GCA_036406755.1 Gemmataceae bacterium | reverse complement strand
CGCGTTCGCCAAACTTCGTAGGGTGGGCACCGCCCACCAATCTGACTCGGTGGGCGGTGCCCACCCTACAAGGCTACAAGCCGACGTCCGCAGTCAGGCATTGGCCCTGGCCGTGACCTTCGGCGACCCGGACGCCCTCGCCGAGCTGCGGAAGGTGCTCACCTCCGCCGACGCCGCCCCGGCCCGCCGGCAGGCTGCGTTGAATTCGCTCGTCGGGGCGAAGGACCCGCAACTGGTGCCGGTACTGCACAAGCTGATCGGCGACCGCGCCCTTCGCGGGGCCGCGATCCGAGCGCTGGCCGGCTACGACGACGCGACCACGCCGACCCTCGTCCTGGCCGCGTACCCGTCGCTCACCTCGGCCGAGCGGCGCGACGCCCTCAACACCCTGGCCGCCCGCCCCGCCTATGCCCGGGCCATGCTCGACGCCGTGGCGGCGAAGTCGGTCCCGCTCGCCGACGTGTCGGCCGACGTGGTCCGCAACCTCCGCAACCTCCGCGACGCCGACCTGAACCGCCGCATCGGTGAAGTGTGGGGCACGGTCCGCGACACGCCCGCCGACCGGGCCGCGGCCATCGCCAAGTACAGGCGGATGCTGTCGGCGAGGCCGGCAGGGCGGGTCGATCCGTCCCACGGCCGGGCCATCTTCGCCAAGACCTGCCAGCAGTGCCACACACTGTTCGGCACGGGGAGCAAGGTCGGCCCCGACATCACCGGCGCCAACCGCGGCAGCCTCGACTACCTGCTCGAGAACATCCTCGACCCCAGCGCCGTCATCCCGAAGGAGTACGCGGCAACGACGCTGACGCTCAAGAGCGGCCGGGTCGTCACCGGCATCGTCCGCGACGAGGCGGCCGCAGCGTTCACGGTCCTGACCGCGAACGAGACGCTGACGGTGCCGAAGGCGGACGTCGAGTCCCGCGAGCCGAGCGCCGTGTCGATGATGCCGGACGACCTGCTCAAGCCGCTCACCGACGCCGACGTGCGGGCGCTCGTCGCCTACCTGCAAAGCCCCGGCCAGGTCCCCGTCCTGGCGAACGCCGACAACGCCAAGGAGTTCTTCAACGGCAAGGACCTGACCGGCTGGACCGGCGACATGAAGCTGTGGTCGGTCGAGAACGGTGAGATCGTCGGCCGCAGCCCGGGGATCAAGCACAACACGTTCCTGGTCAGCGACCTGACGGCCGGCGACTTCAAGCTGTCGCTGAAGATCAAGCTCGTGCCGGACGCCGGCAACAGCGGCGTACAGTTTCACAGCGAGCCGCTGCCGGACGGCGAGATGCACGGCCTCCAGGCCGACGCCGGGGCCGGCTGGTGGGGCAAGCTCTACGACGAGAGCGGCCGCGGCCTGATCGCCAAGGAGGGCGGCGAGAAGTACGTCAAGAAGGGCGACTGGAACGAGTATGTGATCGAGGCGAAGGGCAGTCAGGTGAGGACGTGGCTCAACGGCCACCTGTGCGCCGACATCGACGACCCGCCGGCCCGCCGCGGCGTGTTCGGGTTGCAGATCCACAGCGGCGGGCCGATGGAGGTGCGGTTCAAGGACGTGAAGTTGGAGGTGAAGTGAGCATGAAGTGAGCCCGCAGCGCCAGCAAGGGCCCTTGCTGGCGCTGCGGGCTCACGGTGGCGTCGCCGATTGAGCCTGCTTGGTCAACTGCTCGACGGCGAGGTGGCGGGCACGAAGGGCATCGGCGTCGTTCGGCACCAGTTTCAGGAGCTTGTCCGCCGCGGCGATCGCCGGGCCGTACGCCTTCGCCCGCAGCTCGACCGCCAGCCGCTTGCGCCACAGGAGCACGTCTTTCGGCGCTTGGCGCTCCCAGTCGGCGATGACCCAGCGGGCCAGGTCGAGTTCGCCGGCCTCGATCGCCACGCTGGCAACCAGGGCCGCCTGCCACGGCCGCAGGTGCCCGAGGTCAACGAGGCGGCGGGCGGTCAGGACGGCCCGCCCCATCAGCTTGTCGCGGGCGGCCGGCTCCCGGTCGGCCCGCTCCCACTGGCAGAACAGGGCCGCCGCCAGGGCGACCCGCGGTACGGGAATGATCGACAGGCCGCCGGCCGCGTCCAGGAACGCCCGCTCCGCCTCGGGCAGCCGCCCGGCGTCGAAGGCCAACACGCCATGAGTAAACGCCAGAAAGGCGTCGGGGTGCACATGGTAGGCCCGGTCCAACTCGTCGATCACCCGGTCGCGGCCGCCGAACACGGCCGCCGGCAGGACCTTCAGCGGCCGACGGAACGCGGTGATGAGCACCGGCGGGATCGGCACGAGCAGGCCCGGGCCGCCGTCGCCCGCTTGCCGGATGGCCTGCGCCTCGGCCCCGGCCGCGGTCGCCGCCGGCAGGACGTGCGTCACCACCGCCATCGCCCAGCGGTTCGGGTCATCGTCGAACGCGGACGACAGGTCATGGAACCGCCGCATGAGGTCGAGGAGCCGTTCGGCCGCCCGCGTCTGCCGGACGCCGAGCTGGTTTCGGGCGACGTCGAGCGCCGCTCGGGCCGCGGGCATGTCGCCGTCCCAGGCGTGGGCCATCGCCTCCAGGACGGGGAACGTGGGATCCTCGGGGAAGAGCAGGCGGGCGGCGGTCACCCGTTCGCGAGCCGCCGGCATCTTGCCGAGCATGACCAGCGTGAGCGCCAGCATGGCGTTAGCCCGCTGGTGGAACGGGTCGGCCGCCACGGCCCGCTCGAAGTGGCGGACGGCGTCGGACGAAGTCGCCGCCAGGAGGCCGTAGGCGTACTCCCGCTCGGCCGACGGCAGCCCCGCGGCCAGCGCCTGCCGCGCCAGCCCCAGGGCGGCGTCCTCGTCCCCGCCCCGGCACAGGGCGAGGTCCGCCCGCCAGAGCAGGACCGGCCCGGCCAACTCGCCCAGGTCCGGCCGGGCGGCCAGGTCGTCGAGTTCCGCCGCCGCGTGCGGGAGGTCGTGGACGGCGGACCAGGCCCGCACCTTTTGCAGGTGCAGCTCGGCCTGGTCCGGGTGGCCGGCCTCCAGGGCGCGGTCGAACTGGGCCAGCGCATCCCGCCAGGCGCCGCGGCGGACGGCCAGCCGGCCGGCCTGCGCGTACGACTCGGCCAGCAATACGCGGGCCTCACGTTCGGCGTGCCGCGCGCGAACCAGCGCGGCCCCGGTGCCGACCAGTCCGGCGACCAGCGCCAGGAAGACGGCGGCGACGGCCGCCAGCGGCCCCTTGTTTCGGCGGGCGAACCGGCGGAGCCGATCGGTCCGGCTGGGCGGGCGAGCCTGGATCGGCTCGTCGCGGACGAACCGGCCCAGGTCGTCGGCCAGGTCCCGGGCGGAGGCGTACCGCCGGTCCGGCGCCTTCTCCAGGCACTTCAGGCAGACCGTCTCGAGGTCGCGGGGGACGCGGGGGTTCAGGTCCGCCGGCGGCACCGGGTCCCGCTCGCCGATCAGGGCCAGCGTGTCCAGGGCCGTCTCCCCGGCGAACGGCGGTCGGCCGGTCAGGCACTCATACAGGATGACACCGAGGGCCCAGACGTCCGCCGCCGGGCCGACGTGTTTGGAGTCGCCCCGGGCCTGCTCGGGGGCCATGTAACTGG
>DASXAN010001188.1:0-2133 GCA_036406755.1 Gemmataceae bacterium | reverse complement strand
TGCGGTTCGCCCGCAGCACTACCGCCCGCTCCGCCAAACCCTGAGCCGGACTGAACAGGTGGGCTTGCGTGTCGAGAGTCAGGAACGGCTTGACGATCGCCTGCCCCCGCGGCCCGATTGCCACGACTCGCCGCCGCCCCCGGTACGCCATCTTGTGCTGCACTGGCCGGTATTGCCAGACGCGGCCGCTGGTGTCCAGGTCGCACGCCCGCATCCCGCACGCTTCGCCGGGCCGCATCCCGGTAGTGCGTTGCAATTGGATCATCGCCCGCACTGGCGGCAGAACGAACGGCAGCACGGCGTCAACGAAAGCATCGGGGACCGGCCGGACCGGCTCGGTTTCGCGGGCGGCACCGCGGCCCTGTGGCAGCCCGGCCACGGTCAGGAGTGCCGAATAGACCGACTCCGGCACAAGCTCCTCACTGACGGACCACTTGAACAGCCGCTTGATCCGGCCGACCCGCTGGTTAATGACTCCGCGGCACAAGCCGTCGTCAATCATCCGCTGACGGACGGCCTTGAGCGCCTTCGGCCCGAAGTCGGCGGCGCGGGTGTGGCCGTACAGTTCCTTGAGGTAGCGGAGGGTCCGCTTGTAGTCGGCCAGCTCGTTCGTCTCGGTCCCGTCCGGCCGCCGGTAGTGCTTTTCGGCGTAGGGCCAGAAGGCAAGCATCAGCTCGTTGATGGACAGGTCGGACACGACGGCCGGGGCAGCGGCGCGGCGGCCGGACGCTTCCCATTCGGCGATGAGGCGGGCGTACTCGACGCGGGATTCCTTGCTGCCGTACTTCCCGAGCAGCTTGTCACGGCGTCCCCCGAGTCCGTCCGTGAGGGTGACGACGGCTTGGCCGCTCTGTTTGTGACGACGATACGAAGGGATGGAACGCGGACGGCCGGACATGCGGCTGACCCTTTCTGCGGATATAATCCGCAAAAGCACAAGGGTTCGTGCCGCACTTCCGAACGTCGGAAGGTAAGATAAAGTGCAACGGCGAAACGGTTTTCGTCAGTGGACAGAGCCGGGATCGAACCGGCGACCTAGCGATTTTCAGTCGCTCGCTCTACCAGCTGAGCTATCTGTCCGTCGCGCCTCATCGTAGGTCCGCCGGCCGGGTTCGTCAACGCTTTCGCCCGGCCGGCCGTAGCCGTTCGCCCGCCGCCCCGGGTATGATCGGGACATGGCCACCGCACCGCCGCTCGACCGCGAGGAATACATCGAGCAGGCGTACCTGTTCCGCACCTTCCGCGAGCGGGTCCAAGAGAACCTGCCGGCCCAGGAGGTGCTCGAACGGCTGCACGAGGAGATCCTCGCCTCCACCCGCCTGCCGCTGGCCATCCAGTTCCTGGCCACCGAGCTAAAGCACACCGGCGAACTCGCCTCCGGGTTCGCCCGCCTGCCCCACTACTTCACCCCGTTCCAGACATTCGTCGTCGGCCAGGCCGAGAAGGAGGGCCAGCGGTTCTCGCTGCCGACGGCCCTGCTCGTCCTGGAGCGGCAGGCGACCTACCTGGCCGGCACCCCGTCGCCGGCCGGGCTGTTCGTCTACCAGTTCGAGACGCTCTCACGCAACCGCCTCGGCTACGGCGACGGGCTGACGGCCATGGCCGGCGACCGGATGTACGACGCCGACTGGCGGGCGTTCCTGGACCAAGTCCGCCACCACATCGGCAGCTACGATTTCGCCGACATGGTGTACGTGCGGTCGGAGCTGTACGTCTCAGAGCAGCGGCGGCACGACCCGGCCTACGCTCCCCCGGTCCCGCCGCTGTTCGGCGAGAAGGAGGGGAAGATCGCCCGGGCGAACCGCGGTCGGGACCCGCTGTTCCTGTTCGCCGCGCTGCAGCGGCAGTTGAACTACCCGGAGGTGCCCCGGCCGCGGCCCAAGGACGACACGCAATCGCGGATCGAGGCGCTGCAAACGAAGCTGCGGGAGATGGAGGCCCGGCTGCGGCTGGTCGAAAGCGAGCTGCGAGGGCAGGTGGACTTGAGCCAGTTCGGCAGGCCGGAGCTACTCAAGGGGGAGGACGAGCAATCCGCTTAGCGCCGAGCCGGAGGCGAGTGGACCGCTTGCCTCCGACGCGCCGCTCAACCACAATCACGCCGACGGGCGGCACGTGCGGAACGCCTGGAGCACC
>DASXAN010001187.1:0-8753 GCA_036406755.1 Gemmataceae bacterium | reverse complement strand
ATGACGCCGGCCGCGAAGGCGGCCGCCACGAGCAGGGTGTGGTCGAGCATGGGTCGGCCGATCACTTCCAGCGGACGACCGCGCCGAGGAACTCCTCTTTATTCGAGAGGAGCCCGTTGTAGGCCTCGCCCAGCCGCTCCGGGGCGATGCGGTGCGTGATCAGCCCGTCCAGGCTCAGCCGCCCGGCGTGCAGCGACGCCAGGAGCCAGTGCTGCGCCTTGCCGATGCCCCAGGCGCCCGCCAGCCGGGTGTGGGCCGGCTCGAACAGCATGTTGCCGTGGGCCCCCGTGACCTCGATGTAGCGGCGGTGCAGGTCGTCGTAGAAGTTGACGTCCTTGGCCTTGCCCCGCGGGCTGCCGACCACCACCACCTGCCCGCCGTCGCACGCCAGCGACATGGCCACCGGCACGGCGTCCGGGATGCCGGTGGCGTCGGCCACGATCTCCGCGCCGCGGGTGCCCAGCGCCGCGGCGAGCGGCTGTTTCAGGTCGCCGGCCCCGGGGTCGATGACGAAGTCGGCCCCGGCCGCCTTGGCCGCCTGCCGCCGCATCGCGACGCCGTCGATGCCGACGACCGGGTACGCCCCGGACGCCTGGAGGCACCGCAGTGCGAACTGGCCGATCACCCCCAGCCCGAGCACGGCCGCCGACCGGCCGAGCGTCAGCCCGGCCCGGATGGACGCCCCCAGACCGTACCGGGCCACGCACGCCATCGCCGCCCGGTCCGCCCCGAGGTTGTCCGGGAGCCTCCAGAGTTTGCCCCGCTCGTGAGTCAGCGTCAGCAACTCCGCCGAGGCGTGGTTGCCGGGGTACGAAACGCGGTCACCGACGTGCCACCCCTCGACCCCGGACCCGACGGCCGCGACCGTGCCGGCGGCGCTGTAGCCGGGGCGGAACGGAAACTTCCAATCCGGCAGGTTCGGGTCCTTGAGCCACTGGTGGGTGCCGGTGTAGACGGCCAGCTCGGTGCCGGGGCTGACGAAGCTGGCCTCGGTGCGGACGAGCACCTGCCCCGGCCCCGGCGCGGACAGATCGACCTCCCGCACCTCGACGCGGAACGGCCCGGCGATGACGGCTTGGCGTGCTTTCATGGAACGGCGGCTTCGCGGGCGAACGGGTCGGAGTCACAGGCGGTCAGTCTAGGGACCCGTCCGCTGCGGGGCACCCGTAGGGCGCTTCGGCGGCCGCACCATCCACGTCCACACGGCCAGGGCGCCGCCGCCGCGGCGAGGACTTGCAGGAGCGGTACGTACGACCCCGACCACGCTCTCGCCGCGGGGAATAGCCACTGGCTGACGGCCGACGCGAGGACGGTGAGCATCTGCGCCGCCCCCTGAATCTTCCCCAGGTGCGTCGGACCGAACCACGGCCGCCAAATGATGAAAAAAACGACCGTCACCGCCCCGCCGGCGAACCCGGCGGCCGCGGCGTAGGCGTAGAGGTGCCCCATCGTGCGGGCGAACGGCAGGCCGACGAGCGTGCCGGCCAGGACGAGCGACCCCAGGCCGAGCAGCCGCGTCATCGACCACGCCCGGGCGAGCCAGCCGCATAGCAGGTTGAACGCGGTGCCGAACAGGAACGAAACCGCCAGCATTCGCTCGTACTCGGGTCGGGTGAACCCGAATTCGTTGAGGATGTCCTCGTAGAACAGGGTCGTGCCGGAGGAAACCAGGGCGAAGAGTGCGCAGGCGAGGCCGACCGCCCAGAACGCGGGGGTGCGGAGGGCGTCGGCCAGGGACAAGTCGTCGTCCGCGTTGGCGGCGACGGGGGCCGGCCGGTCACCGCGATCCGGGTCCGTGAGCAGCGTCCAGCTCACGGGCAGCACGCCCAGCAGCAGCGCGAGGCCGATGCATGCCCAGATTTCGCGCCACCCGAGCTCCGGCACGGTTTCCGCGGCCTGAATCGCAGTCACGACCGCGGCGAACCCGACGCCCGTCAGGACAGCGAACACCCCCATCGCCTGCTCCCGCTGGCGGAAATCGGTCCTGCCGACCACGTCCAGGCTCACCACCGACAGGGCGCTCTGGCCGAGCCCGCGGGTCAGGAGAATCACGGCGGCCAGGGCGGCGACGTGGTAGACGGCACTCATGGCCAGGACGGTCGCCCCGAGCCCGACCAGCACACCGGCGAGAACGGGTCGCGTGCCGAGGCGATCGAGGAGCCAGCCGCACGGCAGGCAGAACGCCGCCCCGAGCAGCGACGCCCACAGGTTGATGTGCCCGTAGATAACGGGGTCGAGTTGGAAGTCGTCGAGGATCGGCTTGGTGAACAGCCCCAGGCCGTGTGACCGGCCGGGGAAGGTGGCGACCATGAGCAGGGCCGCGACGCCGACGTTCATCCAGGCGCCGCGGCCGGTACGGGGCGGGTCGGCGACGGCGTGGGCCATGTCAGAAGTCCTTGAGGGGATCGCCGCGCCCACGCGGCTCGAAGTTCATCCAAACTACCATCCCGCCCCGCCTCTGCAAGGTCTGTACTGTGGCTTACAGTCCCGCGGAAGCGACCCGTGACGCTGGCGGGCGGCTGTCACTCAGAGTACGATCAGGAACCGGCCCCCGGAGAGGGTGAATGGACGGCGCCGACTTTTTTTCCCCCGACTACGATGCCGCCTGTGCGCGCTTCCGCACTGCCGCCGCGGGCTGCGGGGCGGCCGGCGAGGCATGGCCAGTCGGGACGGCAGCGGACGATCTGACCATTGAGGCCGCGGCTTTGGGGATGGACCGGCCGCGGCGATTGGTGTTGGTCACCAGTGGCCTACACGGCGTCGAAGGGTTCTTCGGCTCCGCCGTTCAGCTGGCGGTGCTCAACGACGTGTTCACGGGCTGGCGGCCGCCGGCCGGAGCCGCCGTGGTGCTGCTCCACGCCCTCAACCCGTTCGGGTTTGATCGGCTCCGGCGGGCGAACGAAAACAACGTCGACTTGAACCGCAACTTCCTCCGCCGCGGCGAGGCGTACGCCGGCAGCCCGCCGCTGTATGCCGAGCTCGATCCGCTGTTGAACCCGCCGCGGCCGCCACGGTTCGGCTTCTTCATCCCCCGGCTGTACCTGACCACCCTGGCCCGCGGCCAGCGGGCGGTCCGGCAGGCGATCGCCGAAGGGCAGTACGACTTCCCGCGGGGTCTGTTCTACGGCGGCCCCGGCCCGGCCGCGACTCACCGCATCCTTGCCGAGCAGCTGCCCCGGTGGACCGACGCGGCGGACCGCGTCGTCCACCTCGACTTCCACACCGGCCTCGGCCCCTGGGCAACCTACAAACTGCTCACGGCGCACGGCGAGGCGGACGCCGCGGCCGGAACGCTCCGGGACTGGTTCGGCCCGGCCGTGGAGGCGTGCCGCACCGGCCCGACCGCCTACGCCACGCGCGGCAGCATCGACGAGTGGCTGGAGGAACGGCTCGCCGGCCGGGAGTGCTATTCTGTGTGCGCCGAATTCGGGACCTACGGCCCGCTCACGGTCCTGTACGCCCTGCGAGCCGAGAACCAGGCGCACCATTGGTGCCGCGCGGATTCCCCGGCCCCGGCGGCGACCAAGCGGCGGCTGGTCGAGGTGTTCGCCCCGGCGAGCCGGGACTGGCGGCGGGCGGTCGTTCGCCAGGGCGTCGAGCTGGTTCGGCGGGCTGTGGAAGTGTGTTTCGCCGTGCCGGCGACTGTCACCAAGTGACACGGGTGATCCATGCGAATCGTGAGATTAGTGCTCCTCAGTTGGCTCGCAGTCGCGGCCGGCCGGGTCACGGCTCAGGAGCGGATCGACCCGCCGCCGAAGTACGCGGCCGCCGTCCGGGCGCTGGAGCCGTTCGTCGCCGCCGAGGTGCGAGATAAGCAACTGCCGGCCCTGTCGATCGCCCTGGTGGACGATCAGCAGATCGTCTGGGCGGGCGGGTTCGGCCTCCGCGACCCGCAGACGAAGGCCCCGGCTGCGGCCGCGACCGTCTACCGCGTCGGCTCGGTGTCGAAGCTGTTCACCGACCTCGCCGTCATGCGGCTCGTCGAGCAAGGTGCCCTCGACCTCGACGCCCCGGTGACCGACTACCTGCACGACTTCCACCCCCAAAACCCGTTCGGCAAGCCGATCACGCTGCGGCACCTAATGGCCCACCGGTCCGGCCTGGTCCGCGAGCCGCCGGTCGGCAACTATTTCGACCCGACGGACCCGCCACTCGCCGCCACCGTCGCCAGCCTCAACCGCACCACCCTCGTGCTGCCGCCGGGAGCCAAGACGAAATACTCCAATGCCGCCATCGCCACAGTCGGCTATGTGCTGGAGCGGACACAGAAACGGCCGTTCGCCGAGTACCTCCTCAAGCAGCTTCTGGAGCCGCTCGGGATGCGTCGGTCGTCCTTCGAGCCGACGCCCGAATTGTCGAAAGACCTCGCCCACGCCGTCATGTGGACCTACCACGGCCGGGAGTTCCCGGCCCCGACGTTCGAGCTGGGCATGGCCCCGGCCGGGAGCATGTACACGACCGTCACCGACTTGGGTCGGTTCCTGAGCGTGCTCTTCGCCGGCGGCCGGGGCGTCGTCAAATCGGAAACGCTCGACCGGATGTACACGCCGCAGTTCGGGGAGCCCGGTGCGAAGGCCGGGTTCGGCATCGGCTTCAACGTCGGCGAGTTCGACGGCCGGCGGCGGATCGGCCACGGCGGCGCGATCTACGGATTCGCCACCGAGCTGGCGTTCGTACCCGACGAAAAGCTCGGCGTGGTCGTGGTCGCCAGCCGGGACTGCGCGAACGCCGTCACCAAGCACATCGCCGACGAGGCGCTGCGGCAAATGCTCGCCGCCCGCCGCGGCGACCCGCCGCCGGCCATTGAGATGACGAAGCCGGTGGACCCGGACCTGGCCCGCCGCCTGAACGGTCGCTACCGCTCCGGCGAGAAGTTGATCGACCTGACGGAGCGCGACGGCCGGCTGTTCGCGCTCTCCGGCCGCGGCGGCGTCCGTACCGAACTGCGGGCCGTCGGCGACGGGCTGATCGTGGACGACCGGCTCGACTACGGCACGCGGATCAAGATTGAAGGCGACAAACTCCGCATCGGCAAGGACGTCTACGAACGGGTCGAGGTGCCGAAGCCCGACCCGCCGCCGGCGAAGTGGCTCGGCCTGATCGGTGAGTACGGCTGGGACCACAACACGCTCTACATCCTCGAAAAGGACGGCCGGCTGTACGCCCTGATCGAGTGGTTCTACCTGTACCCGCTGACCGAGGAATCCGCCGACGTCTACGCCTTCCCCGACTTCGGCCTGTACCACGACGAGAAGCTGATCTTCACCCGCGACCCGTCCGGCCGGGCGACCAAGGTCGTGGCGGCGAACGTGACGTTCGAGCGGCGGCACATCGACGGCGAGGACGGTAAGACGTTCCGCATCCACGCCGAACGGCCGATCGAGGAACTGCGAAAGGAGGCACTCGCCGCCTCGCCGCCCGTCCCCCGCGGCGAACTGAACGCCCCCGACCTGGTGGACCTGACGACCCTGGACCCGTCGATCAAGCTCGACATCCGCTACGCCACGACGAACAACTTCCTCGGCGCGCCGCTGTACACGTCGGCTCGGGCGTTCCTCCAGCGGCCGGCCGCGGAGGCCGTCGCCCGCGCCCACCGTGCGCTGGCCAAACACGGCTACGGCCTGCTCATCCACGACGGCTACCGGCCGTGGTACGTCACCAAGATTTTCTGGGACGCGACACCGCCGAAGAACCACATCTTCGTTGCCGACCCAGCGGCCGGCTCGCGGCACAACCGCGGCTGCGCCGTGGACCTGACGCTCTACGACCGGGCCACGGGTGAGCCGGTGCCCATGGTCGGCGGCTATGACGAGTTCTCCGACCGCTCATACCCCGACTACATGGGCGGCACGTCCCGCCAGCGGTGGCACCGCGAATTGCTCCGCCGGGCGATGGAGGCGGAAGGGTTCACCGTCTACGAGGCGGAGTGGTGGCACTTCGACTACAAGGATTGGAAGAAGTACCCCATCGGCAACCTGACGTTCGAGGAGATCGATCGGCAGAACAGCCAGCGGAACGGAAGGCCCAAGCCGTGATGGACCTCCGAGGACTAACCGACGACCCGCCGGCATTGGCTCGCCCTGGTAACTGTCGTCGCCCTCGCCCCGACCGGCGCGGCGGCTGTGGGCCATAACTTGCCGCCCGCTGGGCCGTACCTGAGGCAACGGCGTCCGCGACCGACGGCCCCTCTGGTCCGACCCGGGCGTGCAATAGCTCGCGGCCGAGGACATCGCGACCGCCGAGCGCCATGCCCGATCTGGACGGCTGGGATACCAAGCCAAACTGCTCGGCCGGGCGGCGTTCGACCTCGCCGCCGGGCGGTTCATCGGGTTCGATCTGGTGGCGGTCGGGCCGCGGTGGGGCAAGGGCAACTGCAACCTGCGGCACGACGACCCCGGCCCGGCCCCGATGGGTGTCGTCTTCACCCTGGCCGGCACAACCCCGGCCGCCCGCATCCCGCCGGCCCACGTCGGCCACTACGGCTGGTGACCCGCCTTGACCGGCCGCGCCGGGCGACCTACCATCTTGCAAACTCCGGCGCGGGGGCGGGCATGAAGGTGCTGGCGGTGGACATCGGCGGGACCAAGATCAAGGCCCTGGCCACCGGCCAGACGGAGCCCCGCAAGGCCGTCTCCGGCCGCGGTCTGACCCCGGCCCGCATGGTTGAGATCGTCCGCGAGCTGGCCGACGGCTGGGAGTACGAGGCCCTGTCGCTCGGCTACCCCGGCCTGGTCGGGCCGGGCGGGCCGCGGTCCGAGCCGGGCAACCTCGGCCCGGGGTGGGTCGGGTTCGACTACGCCGCCGCCTTCGACCACCCGGTGAAGATCATCAACGACGCGGCCATGCAGGCACTCGGCAGCTACGAGGGCGGGCGGATGCTCTTCCTCGGCTTCGGGACTGGGCTGGGGTCGGCCCTGATCGCCGAGAACGTCATCATCCCACTGGAACTGGGGCGGCTGCCGTACCGCCGTCGGTATTCATTCGGCGAAGTGCTCGGCCGGCAGGGGTTGAAACGGGTCGGCAAATCGGCGTGGAAGAAGATCGTCGCCGAAGTCGCCTCGACCCTGATGGCCGCGTTCCAGGCCGACTACGTCGTCCTCGGCGGGGGCAACGCCAAGCTGCTCAAGGACAAGCCGCCGCCGGGCTCGCGGATGGGCCACAACCTGACGGCGTTCCGCGGCGGGTTCCGGCTGTGGGGGCTGGAGGGCGTCCCGGTCCTCGGGGCCGACCACCTCGACCAGGCGGCGCCGGCGGCCGAGTGGCGGCTCATCTGACCGCCGCTCCGTGGTAACGCCCGTGCCCCTTCGCCTTTGCAGACCGGGGACCGGGCCGGTACACTGAAAGCTCCGGGACATTTTCGAAGGCAGGTCGCCGGTGCGACCCCGCCTTGCCACGGACGCGGCGCATTCCGCTCCCCGACCGGCCGGCCTCCGGCCGTCCGCCCGAGTCCCTGCGCACCCATGCCGAACCGAAACCTGCTAGCCGCCTTTGCCGTCCTCGTCCTCACCGCCGCCGCCCCGGCCCAGGAGCCCATCCGGTTCGCCCGCACCCCGGACATCTCGCCCGACGGCCGGCTGGTCGCATTTTCGTACCTGGGTGATATCTGGGTCGTCGAGTCGATCGGCGGCGTCGCCCGGCCGGTGACGCTCCACGAGGCCCACGACATCTCCCCGGTCTTCTCGCCCGACGGCCGGCAGCTCGCCTTCGCGTCCAACCGCCACGGCTCCTACGACGTGTTTGTCGTCCCGGTTGCCGGCGGCCGGCCGAAGCGGCTCACCAGCGACTCGGCCACTGACCTGCCGGTCGGCTGGTCCCCGGACGGCGCTGAAGTGTTGTTCATGTCCACGCGGGCCGTCACATACCCGCAGACGTCTGCCCTGTACACCGTGCCGGCCGCCGGAGGGGCCGTCCGCCCGGTCGGCGTCGCCGACGCCAAGGACGGGGCCATCTCCCCGCACGGCGACCGCATCGCCTACGTCCGCGGCCAGGGCACGTGGTATCGCAAGGGTTACCGCGGCTCGTCCAACGACGACCTCTGGCTCTGCAACCGCGACGGCACCAACCACCGCCGGCTGACCACGTTCGACGGCCAGGACGGCTCGCCCATGTGGTCCCCGGACGGCAAGGCACTCTACTACGTCACCGAGCAGTTCGGCACGGCCAACGTCGCCCGGCTGGACCTGACGTCCCCCGGCGCCGTGCCGCAGCGGGTCACCTTCCACGCCGACGACGCCGTCCGCCGGGCCCGCATCAGCCGCAACGGCGAGTGGATCGTCTACGAATGCGGGGCCGATCTATACGTCGTCCCGGTCGCCGGCGGCCCGCCGCGGAAGCTGGCGATCGAGGTCCACGCCGACGACAAGACCAACGCCGAGCGGGTCGTTACCCTGACCCGGGACGCGACCGAGTACGCCCCGGCCCCGGACGAAAAGCACGTCGCCTTCGTCGCCCACGGCCAGGTGTTCCTCTGCCCGCTGCCCGACGGCGGCCGGGCCACCCGGCTGACGGAAAGCCCCGCCTACGACCACGGCATCGCCTGGGCCCCGGACGGCAAGAAACTCGTCTTCGCCTCCGACCGCGGCGGTCAGGAGGACCTGTACCTGCTCGAATCCGACGACCCCGAGTCGAGCGACCTCGGCAAGGCCCACCGCTTCAAGGTCAAGCCGCTGACGCATACGCCGGAGGCCGAGTCCGACGCCACGTTCTCCCCGGACGGCAAGCGGATCGCCTACCTGCGGGCCGGCCAGCTCTGG
>DASXAN010001186.1:0-4611 GCA_036406755.1 Gemmataceae bacterium | reverse complement strand
GACGCCGCCCTGACCGGCCGGGCGATCGACCAGGTGGTGCTCGTCGGCGGGGCGACGCGGTCGCCGCTGATCGCCCACCTGCTCGAAGACCGCCTCGGCCAGCCGGCGCACCAGGAAGTTAACCCGGACCTGATCGTGGCGCTGGGGGCGGCGCTGCAGGGGGCGATCATCGCCGGGTCCGACGTGGGCGCAGTGCTGGTGGACGTCACCCCGCACACGCTCGGCATCAAGTGCCTGGACGACATGGCGGGCGGCCTGGGCCTGCCGGTCCTGCACCGGTTCGCCCCGATCATCGACCGCAACACGCCCCTGCCGGCGTCGCGCAGCGAGGTGTTCCGCACCGTCGAGGACCGGCAGGCGACGGTCGAGATCGACGTCTACCAGGGCGAGGACAACGACGTGCGGCGGAACCACCGGGCCGGGCGGTTCCTGGTCGAGGGGCTGGCCCCGGTCCCGGCCGGCAACCAGATCGTCGTGCAGCTGGACCTGAACCTGGACGGGATGCTGACGGTGTCGGCCCGGGAGAAGGGGACGGGGTTGCAGAAGCGGATCACGATCGACAACGCCCTGGCCCGGTACGAGCGGGAGGAGCTGGACACGGCCCGGGAGCGGCTCGACGAGCTGTGGGGGGCGTCGTTCGGCCTGGACGACGGCGGCCCGTCCTCCGACGAGGACGACGAGCCGCTGTCGGCGGCCGTATCACCGGTCCCGGAGCTGGTGGCCGGGCCGCGGGAGGGGCAGCGGGAGACGGTGCAGGCGAAGGCGCTCTTGGAGAAGGCGGACCGGCTGATGGAGGCGGTGCAGCCGGAGGACCGGCCGGAGCTGGACCGGCTGATGGAGAAGGTGCGGACGGCCCTGACGGACCGGCGGTGGGCGGCGCTGACGGCCGCGGCGAACGAGCTGGCCGACGCCCTGTTCTACCTGGAGGACGCCTGACATGGCGACCGAGACGATCCCGGTGACGGTCACGCCGGAGGCGCGGGCGCTGGCGAAAGAGTACGGCGTCGAGCGGGAGCTGGACGCGGTCCTGGACAAGGGCCGCGAGTTGGTGGCTGGCCTGCGGGCGCTGGAAGTCGGCGTCGAGGCCTGGGCGGAGGAAGGGGACGTGTGCATCGTGGTCCGCGCGATCGTGGACCCGGCTCTCGAAAACGATCCGAGCCACCTGGAGTGGCGGACGTGGCGCATCGACGAATTTGGCTGGGAGAAGGCGAGCCGCTTCCTCGTCGTCGCCTGGCCGTTCCGGGGGGATCATGAGGGGTAGAGACTTCTTGTCCGTGGCCCGAGAATTGGCCCAGGAACCGACGGAAGCCCACTGGCGGTCAGCCTCGGGGCGAGCCTACTACGCCCTGTTGATCGAACTCCGCGACGCGATGACCAATTGGGGATTGTCCCGGCCGCTGCCGAGCCAAGTCCACCAGCTGGTCTATCGACGCCTGTTCGTTCCGACTGACCCTGACATGAAACAGATCGGCATCTGGTTCGATCGGCTCCGTACGGCCCGCGTTCGGGCGGACTACGAAACGTGGGCGCTGGCGGAGTTCGGCACCGACGCCGGCGCCAAGTGGGCGGTCCAGCGGGCGGATGATGCCTTGAAGTTGCTTGACGCAATTGAAGCCGACCCGCCGCGACGGGACGCGATCGCCGCCGAGATCAAGGCCGTCCTCCCCTGAGCGCCGCACCATGTCCCTGACCTGCCCCGTCTGCCGGGCCGGCAACGACGCCGGCCCGGCCTGCCGCCGCTGCCGGGCCGACCTGGCCCTCTGCTTCGCCGTCGAGGCGCAGCGGGACCGCGCCCTCGCCGCCGCCCGGGCGGCCGCCCCGGCCGGCCAGTGGGACGACGCCCGAGCGCATGCCGACACGGCCCGGGGGCTGCGCCGCGGGCGGGACGTGGACGCACTGCGGGCGGTCGTCGAACTCGCGGCCGGCGACTTCGCCGCGGCGTGGGCGTGCTACCGGGCGGGTGCTTCCGCGTGACGGGCCGCCCGCAGCCGGCGCGTCAGCCGCCGGCGGGCGAATAGGGCGAGGGAACCGCCGGCCGCGACCAGCAACAGTGACGACGGTTCGGGGACGGGGGTGAAACTGAAGATGGTACCCAGGCCGTTGCCGCCTCCCCCGCTGGTCATGCCGTAGAAAGTCGAACCTGATAGCACCAGATCACCGTAAGGAACGGCTCCGTCGTTCGGGCCGCCGGTGAACGAGTGGAGCACGCTGTAGCCGGTGCCGTCAGTCAAGATTTGGAAGAGCGTACCGTCCCCGGGATTACCACCGGCAAGAGGAGAACCGGGGACGTATGTGGCGCCGCCACCGCGGGTCATGCCGAACAAACTCGAGCCGGCCATGGCCAGTGAGCCAGCCGGGCTAAAGCCGTCGTTGGGGCCGGGGACGAATGAATGTAGCGTGGAAAAGCCCGTGCCGTCGGTCGCCATCTTAAACACCGTCCCCCCGCCGGCGGCGCCGCCCCCGGAAGTCATGCCGTAGAGGGTCGAGCCGGAGGCGGTGAGGGACCCGAGGGGGTTACTTCCGTCCTCGCCGGTGAAGGAGTGAATGATATTGTACCCGGTCCCGTTGGTCCCGATTCGAAAGATGATCCCCTTGTCGGAGGCGCCTCCCCACTTCGCCATACCGTACAGGCTCGATCCGACCTGGACGAGCGAACCGGCCGGATAGTACCCTTCGCCTTGCGAAAACGAGTGCAGCACGCTGAAGCCGGTGCCGTCGGCCCCGACCTGGAAAACCGTGCCGACACTCCCGCTCGCGTTACCACCGTCTGGCGTCATGCCGTAGAACGTCGAAGCGGATTGGGCCAAAGAGCCGGTCGGATATCCGCCGTCGGTGGCGCTGCGCGTGAACACGTGTAGCAAGTTGTACCCGGCCCCGTTGGTCCCGATCTGGAAGATCGTGCCAGGGCCTGTCGCGCCGGGGCCGGTGGCCCCGAACTGGGTCATTCCGTAGAGCACCGCACCCGATTGGATCAGCGATCCCTGAGGATTGCCACCGTCATTGGGGCCGCCCGCGAAGGAGTGCAGGACGTTGAAGCCAGCCCCATTCGCTCCGATTTGGAAGACCGTGCCAAAGTTCGAGCTGCCGCCGTAATAGGTCATGCCGTACAGGTTCGGGCCGGATTGGATGAGTGAACCGTACGGATTCATGCCGTCGCTAGCGCCACCGCCAAAGGAGTGCAAAACGACCACCTGGGCCGCCGCCGGCGCGGCCTGGAGGCCGAGCAGAACTATCAGAGCACATTCAACGCAAGTCCGTGGGCGTAGCATCGTTCCTCCTGATGATCGCGCGATCAAGCCAACGTACCGGCCCGGCCGCCGGCGGGCAACGGCTTTCCGCCGCCGCCCCTCGTATCATGAGGGCAGCATGACCGACACCATCCTGATCGTCGACGACGAGGAGCCTGTCCGCCGGACGTTCGCCGAGTGGCTCGCCGCCGGCGTGCCCGCCGCCCGCGTCCTCGTCGCCGCCGACGCCGAGGACGCCCTCCGCCACGCCAACCAGCACGCCGTCGACCTGGCCGTCCTCGACTGGAACCTCGGGGCCGGCAACGACGGCCTGCGGCTGCTCGAAGACCTGTCCGTCTTCCAGCCGGACATCGTCGCCATCCTCGTCACCGGCTACGCCCACCAGGCCACCCCGCTCGACGCCCTCCGCATGGGCGTCCGCGACTACCTCGACAAGAACCAGGACCTTAACCGCGACACCTTCCTGGGGGCAGTCCGCAAGCAGCTCGACCGCATCCGCCCGGCCAAGCAACACCGCGAGCTGCACCGCCAGCTGGCCGCGTTCCGCGCCGCCGTCGAGCAGGTGCTGCCGCTGGTCCAGTCGGCCGCGGCCCTCAACGACCCGGTGCCGCTGCCGCGGGCCGTCGCCGGGCTGACGCGGTTCCTCTGCCAGGTCACCGGGGCCAAGGACGGCGTGCTGCTCGTTCGGAATACGACCCCTGAGTCCCACGAGACCTATCGGTCGTATTCCGCCGATGGCGAGCCGCTAGAAGTAGACCTGGTGCCCTTCGAGCGGTCCGTCGCCGCGACGGCCCTGAGCTTCGGCGAGCCGTGCGTCATGAACGACCTGGCCGCGGCCGGGGCGGCCGTGGAGCGGCAGCCGTTCGAACGCGGCCGGTCGGCCCTGCTGGCCGCCCCGCTGGCGGTCGGGCCGGGGGTGCAGGCAGTGCTGGAGCTGTTCGACCGGCCCGGCGGGTTCCGGGACGAGGACCGCCGGCTGGCCGCCGCCGCCGCCGACATCGGGGCCGAACTGCTCCGGCAGGCCCTGGCCGAGCGGGCGGCCCGGCGGACGCTCTTCGACGCCGTCGCCGCCGCCCTGGACGCGACGCAGAAGCTGGCCTCGGCGGACGGCCCGCCCCCGGCCCCGGCGGCCGACGAGCCGCCGCCGGCCGCCGTCCTCGACCGGCTGCGGGCAAACCTGGAATCGGCCCGGTCGCCGGCCGTTGGCGGGGAGGCGGCGCTGCGGCTGGCGGAGGCGGTGCGGGAGCTGGCCGTTCGCCACGGCCCGCCAGCCGTCGAGCACTGCATCCGTATGGTCCAGGGCGTCCGCGAGCTATTGGATTCGATCGGTGGAGTGTGAAGAAGGATGACAAGGTGGCAAGGT